>QKDV01000092.1 GCA_003251955.1 Methanospirillum hungatei | reverse complement strand
GTGTTCAGAAAGATAAGGAGATCTTCAGAATCGTGCTCAGGACTAACAGACAGGTTCCAGAGTGGCTGATAAACAGGATAATCCCGAAATCTATTGAAGCAGTTCCAGCCTGAAAAAGAGAACCAGAAGACTCTACTCAGTCTTCAGTGGTCTCTTCCCTGCAGTGGGAACAGAAGAACGACCTGCAGTGATCTGGCCGGTCAGGATAGATGAGACAGGTAAAAGTCTCCCCGATGCCCTGCACCAGAAACGGGCACGCCTTCGGGTACCTGAACTGGAGGTTCCTATCAAACATCCGTGAACTATCCTGACCTGAAACCCGGACCTCGAATTTTTCTCTGGTTAGCGTACACTCGCATGAAAACCTGCCACCAGGAGACCTGTTTCTGATGAGGATGTACTGCCGCATGTTCATGCAGCATTTCCCGCAACTGGTGCATTCAGGGGTCATAATCTGGCCTTGTGAGCCTTCATCACGATTGTCTGGCGATGATCAGCATATGCACAGATGGCCTCAAGAAACTGCCTGCCATATCGTGACACCTTGTGTTCACCAACACCATACACGGTAAGCAGTTCCTCCCTGGTCCTCGGAAGCCGGGTTGCCATCTCCTTGAGTGTCCTGTTTGGAAAGATCTGAAACGGCGGGACATCTTCCTCATCAGCAATATTTTTCCTTATGTCACGAAGGATCTCAAACAGATTTGCACTATAGACCGGAGTCTCCTCTGCAGCCGAACCCGGTGAGAGCACCGCCTGGAAATCAGGTTCTCCTATCCTCACCGGTATCTTTCCTGATAAGGCATCACGTGTCCGATCATTCGACCTGACCACCGGGTACTTTGTTCCGAACGAGGTGAGATACCCGCAATAGATCAGTTCACGAATCCAGAAGAGCCACTGCCGTTTCCGGTGGATCTTACCGATACCAAAGCAGGAGAGTTTGTCATGGCCGTTGCTCATCACCTTCTCATCAGCCATGCCGGAAAGGATGTCTCCGAGATACGATATCCCGAATCCGCCCCCCAGTTCCTCGACGCAGGTGGCAATGGTCCTGAGAACCTGCCTCCCGTCCATGGTCTTTCTTCCAGAGGCGCAGTTATCACATCCCCCGCAGTTCGGTTCATAGTATCCCTCACCAAAATAGGTGAGAATAACCGCACGTCGACAAGCTCGGGTTTCACAGTACCCAATCATATCATGAAGTTTCCTGATTGCAACCTGCTTCTCAACCCCCTCACCCATCTTCTCGACTAGAAACGAGATCTTCCGGTAGTCTGCCCGACTATATAGGAGAAGGCACTCTGCAGGATCACCATCTCTCCCTGCCCGGCCTGTCTCCTGATAATAATGCTCAAGGTTTTTGGGGAGATCGTAATGGATGACAAACCTCACATCAGGCTTGTTAATACCCATCCCAAATGCGATAGTTGCAACAATGATCCGGGTCTCATCACGAAGAAACCGGTCCTGAACAGCATGACGCTCTGTTGGGGGGATGTCGGCATGATATGCAGAAGCTGCAAATCCGTTCTTGCGAAGGGTTGCAGTCAGGTCCTCAACCTGCCGCTTTGAAAAGCAGTAGATGATCCCTGACTCTCCTGCATGCTTCCTGAGAAAATCGACCACCTGAACGTCTGGAGACTCTTTCTTCTCAATCAGATACGAGATATTTGCCCTGTTAAAACTCCCGATAAATACAGCCGGATCAGATAGTTTGAGTTCATTGATGATGTCTGTCCTGACCGACGGCGTTGCCGTTGCAGTGAGCGCAATTACCGGAACATCAGGGAATGTTTCCTTGATCACCGCAAGACGCCGGTATTCTGGCCTGAACTCGTGACCCCATTGGGATATACAGTGTGCCTCATCAACAGCCACGAGACTCGGGTGCACATCGGCAAGAAATTTAAGAAAGGACGGTTGAATTAGCCGTTCCGGGGAAACATACAGGATCCGGAGAGTCCCAGCCCTGATCGAATCCTCTACCTCACGTTTCTGTCTGGAATCCTGGGTGCTATTCATGAATGCTGCAGGAATACCGAGTTCCCTCAGCCCATCGACCTGGTCCTTCATCAGGGCAATCAGGGGTGAGACGACAACACAGAGACCTTCCCTAATGAGAGCAGGTATCTGGTAGCAGACCGACTTCCCCCCGCCGGTCGCAATGACAGCAAGCACATCACGGCCCTTGATCACTTCCCTGATGATATCACCCTGCTGTGGTCTGAATGAAGGATAACCAAACCAGCGCTTAAGAACCATTTCTGGCGATGGGGGGGTCATCTTTCATTATTATTCGTTTCCATGCCGGATAACTGCACCTGACCCTTGTTTGAGTTATGATCAGCCCTAGGGTGCGATAATGATCCCATGGGATTCATGCTCAGGAATCGAAGAAATAATTAAACGAAAGATTCATCATTCAACACCATAATACGATTAGCAGGTAGATCTGGGGAAAGGCAAAAGTCCTGACACCATACAGCCCGGTACATCTGATGGAGGGATAAAATATGGGCACATTTCTTGTAGACAGTGATTCAGAAGAGGTTCAACAGGAGAGTATCGTCAGTTCACCCGCAAAAAAGCGGGTAGTTTCGCGTACAAACACTGCAGGAAACATGCGGGTTGTGGAGTTTATACTGGGAAATGAGCTCTTTGCCATCGATCTTTTTGACACAAGAGAGGTGATCAACACCACCGAGATCACACCGCTGCCTAACACTCCCTCATTCATCAAGGGTATAATCGATCTCAGAGGAGTGATCACAACCATCATCGACCTGAAAGAGATGATGAAGATCACAAAAGAGGCAGGGGATAAGAAGAAGTCACGTATCATTGTTCTCGACCAGGGTGTATCTGAGAAGATGATCGGAGTCCTCGTGGATGATGTACTTGCGGTCACCACCTATGCAGATGAGGATATCGACAAGGATGCCCACGCCTCACAGAACAGCGAGCGTGATATCCTTGGAATTATCAGAAAGAAGACAAAGACCGGGGACCGGGACAAGAGTGAACTGATCATCTGGCTTGACATCAAGACAATGATCGCAAAGATCGAACGCGATCTCTAAACCTCTTTTACTTACTTTTCCACGGTCAGGAGCACTCTCAACACTCGCTAGGAGGGGACAGGAGGCGATGAACCCTGGCCATGAGCTGGTGCTCTGCTGCCGCATCTGCATGAAGCCGGAACGTACGTTTCAATGGAGATACAGGTTTCCATTGGAGTTCATCAGAAATTTCCCACAGGATTAGGCCATCCGGGGGCGCAGGCATCATCTTGTTACTGCATCTACCGGTGAGCATCACCTCTAGTTCTTTCAGCGAGAGTTGGCCTTCAGAAACACGGGACAGGGCTGTAGCCATGGATCGTACCATGTGCCAGAGATAACTCGGGGCTGTCACTTCTATCCAGCAGTAATCACCCTCATCATGCACGATAATCTCAGTGATACTCCGTATGGGATCTTTTCCAGGTTCGACACGTGAAAAACAGGAAAAGTCGTGTTTACCGAGGAATAATTCTGTTGCCTTATTCAGAAGAGCCAGGTTGGGAGGCATCTCATGGAAATAAAACCGGTATGTCCTGCTGATAACATCACGACGTGGAGAGTATGAGTCAGGGACCTCGCAGAATGCATCAACCCAGATATCCGGGGGTAACTGGCCAGGGAGTGCTCGACGGGCCCGGTCAGGATATGGTGTTGAGAATGCGATTATCTGGCACCGGGCATGAACCCCACGGTCGGTACGGCCTGAGAATGCAAGCCTGCCCTTTCTGGTTTCATCAAACAGCCCTGCTCTGATACATGCCTGTCTGATCTCTCCTTCTACAGTCCGGTGATGAGGCTGAAATTGGGAACCGTAAAAGGAGCTGCCAAGATAACCGATCCGAAAGGCAACCCTTACCTTTTTATCCTGCCCTTCAGTTTCCGCCATGAGTTCCGAAGTGACTGTTTCGTATAGGTTCTGACCGGAGTCCGTCGGCCACTGGGTTTTGTTTTGCCTTTACGGATTGCTTCAAGGATTCCGGAGACGCTGCATTCAGCATCAATGAGTGTCCTGCCATACCCGATATATCTGCAGTTATGGGCATCACTTCCCGCAACCATTGGCTTTCCGAGTCTGCGGGCATAGCGGAATGCTTTCCTGTTCGCTCCCCCCAGAATGTACCGGCTGTTAAAGACCTCAATCGCATCTGCTGCCTCAAGGGCTTCTTTCATCTTTAAAGCGACCCCGTGCCTGTACCTGTGAAACGGATGTGGAAGAATTGCAACCCCGCCCATCTCGTGAACCATGGCAATCGTCTCAAGAACATCAAGACCTTTGGGAACCGGGTTACTGACCCCGAGTGCAAGCAGGTGACCTTGCCGGGTTGAAACTTCTACGCCGGGAATTACTAGGATATCACTACATTGCAGCGAGGCAGCTTTCCTGCAACCATCTATTGTATCATGATCGGTCAGTGCAATGGCATCGAGGCCTGCTGTGCGTGCTGCTGCAAGGACCTCTTCCACCCGGCTCTCACCATCTCCAGAACAGGAAGTATGAACGTGAAGATCAGCGGATAACATCACTACTACTATAGGTTATCTTCTGCAGTAATTAAGGAAGGATGATGCGGATACTCCTCCCTACCGGCAGGATCACTGAAGAGACTGTTCGGAGGGCAGCAGCAGGATATGATGCCACGGTAGTTGTAACCGGAGAACTCGCATCATTTCTCACTCCCACAAAGCTTAGGGACCTGCTTGCATGCGGATCCTACGATCTGGTGATCACTTCAGGCATGTGCACCGCCTCATTCAGGCAGGTAGAGGAGGAGACGGGAGTTCCAATCTTTCGCGGACCGCGGCATGCAGCCGACCTTTCGATGATCCTCAAGATTCTTGATACAATTGAACTCTCCCGGGAAATCCCTGCAGATGATCTTTTGACCTCAATCAAACAGAAAGAGGCTAAAGACCGGGTAAATTACCTTGAAGACGAGGCAGAGGGTGAGTTTTCAATCAGGGGAGTGAAGATAGGAAGAGGAGCCCGGATGAAAGTCCTCGCCGAGATCATGGATGCTCATCGTCAGATAAATATCAGGGAGCGGGTGACCCGGTTCTTTGATGACGGGGCTGACATTGTGGACCTCGGTTTCGGGTTTGATGCAACACCTGATGACGTCAGAAGAGTGTTTGCAGAGATCGCAGATCTCCCGGGTCCGCTTGCAGCAGATACCCAGAACCCAGACCTCATCAGGGCTGCACTCCCAAGAGCGGATCTCATCCTCTCACTCCATGATGGGAACATCAGGGATGTGGGACCGGATATCGCTACTGCCAGCGCAGCAGCGGTTGTCGTACCACATGCCCAGTCACTCTGTGAGACGATAGTAGCAGCAACGGAGATGGGCATTACACGACTGATCGCAGATCCCCTTCTGCAACCTGCAGGATCAGGACTTACCACATCCCTTGCCGGATTCTCAGATCCCGGCTACCCTCTCTTCTTCGGGGCTGGAAACGTCACAGAACTGAT
>QKDV01000031.1 GCA_003251955.1 Methanospirillum hungatei | reverse complement strand
CACTTGCTGGGATTCTTCAGCATGAACTTGGTGGGACACTCACCGGACATCTCTCTTTTCAGGGCCACCCCATAGCAGAGTATGAGGGGATGAGTCAGCTCAACCAGTACATCAGCATGGTATTTGACGACGCTGATGCACAGCTCATCTTCACCAGTGTGGAAGAGGAGATCGCATCAGGTCTTGAGACGCGACTTGCAACGATAGCAGAAAGACGGGAGAGGATCGAACAGGTAATGAAGCTCTGTGAGATCTCACACCTTCGTGAACGTCCACCATATGCCCTATCAGGAGGGCAGAAGCAGCGTGTTGCCATTGCAGCAGCTCTTGCCATGGATACTGATGTCCTGATCCTTGATGAACCAACATCAGAACTTGATGTTCGTGCAACCGGAAAAATCATTGATGTCCTCAAAGGCCTAAAGGCTGAAGGAAAAACAGTCATCGTCGTTGACCATTCCCTTGAAGGATACCGCGGGGTAGCAGACCGGGTTTTTGAACTCAACCATGGCAGGATATCCAGGCAAGGAACCTTTGATGAACTCTTTCCTCATGCCCAGGGAACACTAAAGGCACTATACGAAGATCCTGATCTCTCCCCATACTCGCCACAGGGAACTGATCCTATCATCAGACTTGAGAATGTGCATCACACCTATGGAAATATTGGCGCACTAAATGGTGTCAGCATCTCAATCTATCCAGGGGAGTTTGTCGCCCTTCTTGGCGAGAATGGATCAGGAAAGACCACCCTGGTTAAACATTTAAACGGTCTCTTAAGGCCGGATACAGGTTCAATCAGGGTGCTTGATCTCGATGCAACCAGTGAACCGGTTATGACCCTGGTCCGTCACACGGGCCTCGTGTTTCAGAACCCAGACACCATGCTCTTCGCTGACACGGTAGAAGAGGAGATTCGGTTCGGACTGAATAATATCAAAACACCTGATCCTGACACCCGAATCAGAGATGTCCTTGCGATGGTGAGACTGGATGGTCAGGAGCAGATCTACCCCCGTCATCTCTCACGAGGAGAGAGACAACGTCTGGCAGTCTCCTGTATTCTCGCCATGGAACCTGAGATCATTATCCTTGACGAACCGACAACAGGACTTGACGAGGTTGAGTCAGACCGGATGATGACATTGATGAAGTCACTCCAAAAACAGGGCCACACAATCATCATGGTCACTCACAACATGCGAATCGCGGAAGAGAATGCTGAGCGGATCATCGTAATGGAGAGCGGAAAAGTCAGTGGCGATTATACCATCCAGAGGGCCAGGGCATGACTGAGATCCTGCAGTACATTCCGGGAAACGGTATACTCCATCGGCTCAACCCGGTGACGAAACTGATCATTGTCGTGCTCATTGTTGCCATGAGTGTGCTTACTCCAAGTGCTCTCTTTCTCGCCGGACTGATCCTGGTCATTGCAATAGGAGCATCAATATCCGGTATGTATCGTGAGATCAGCAAACAGATCCCCTTCCTTATCCTGCTCGGAGTATTTCTCCTTCTCGTCACTACCCTGACTGTACAGGAAGGAGTGACATATTTTACTCTGATACCGGCGTCAGTCCCGGTGATCGGGGGAATGCTCCCGGTCACAGATGGAGGGCTGGGTCTTGGTCTCCTCTTCACGTTCCGCTTCATCGTGATGATACTCTCATTCCATCTCTTCATCGTCACCACGAAACCAAGCGAACTGGTAACAGCACTTCTCGCATTTCACATGCCGGTTGATTACATCCTGATGTTTTTGATAGCACTCAGATTCATCCCGAGCCTTCAGCTTGAAGCTACCCGTATTCACGAGGCACAATTATCAAGAGGATACAACCCGGGAACAGGAGCAATAGGGAAAGTAAAGAGTCTGCGACCAATAATTATTCCACTGGTTGCAAACTCCCTTGCAAAGACTCAGGTTCTTGGCCTTACACTCGATCTTCGGGGATACCGGAGCAAGAAGACGCTTCCCTTTCATGAACTGGAGTTCCATCGAATTGATGGGCTGGCCATAATATTCATTGGTCTCGTTCTCATCGCATACTTTGTCCATCATTTTGGATAAGTTGAAAGTTAGATCTCCAGGGACCAACTTTTATTTCATAGAGAAAAGTAAAACCGGTGAAAAGGGAATATCAAAAATAATTAATTTGATTTTATGAGGTTCTTTGCTATCGTAAATGCCTCATTAGCTTCATTAATCTGCCCAAGTGCAAGATGAATCTCTCCTTTCTTGCTCCAGATCTCAGCATTATTCGGCTCAATCCCAGTCATCATCTCATAACATTTGAGTACTTCAACAAACCTGCCCATTTTTGTCAGTGAATAGGCTTTATTCTGCCAGAGATCCAGGCGTTTTGGATCGACCTCGATAGCCAGATCAAACGCCTGAAGTGCGTTATCATAATCCTCAAGTCTGTTCAGTGCATATCCACGAAGCAGGTACGCATTTTCTATCTTGTCATCAGGAGCTTTTGCCAGATCAATCGCACGGTCAGCAGCTTTTACAGCCTGATGATACTCATTGGTGTCAATATATGTTGCTGCCTTACCCTGCCAGGCTCCGCTTTCGTTTGGATTAATACTTAGAGCCTGCTCAAAATCCTGCATTGCAGCATCATAACTCCCCATGTGCTCAAAGGCAACCCCGCGATAGGTAAGAACCTTCGCGTTCTGTGAGTCAAGTTGTAATGACTGGTTGTACGCATCAACTGCACTTTTATACAAACCTTCATTTGCATACTGATTACCTTTTTCAAGCCAGTCAGATGCAGACCACTGTGTTCCGACACAGCCGGAGATCACAACAGAGATCATTAGGAAAAGAATGGCCAGAGGAAAGAGAGTTCGTAAAATTTCCCGTGAATACAACGGATATCACCTTTGACATGCTTGAGGGCACGAGTTATGAACAGATATGATAAGAGCCGGGAAATGTCTTCCTCTACTACTAGAAAGATGACATAATTAAGATAAAAACTGCATAGGAGTTTTAGGGATCTTTTTGCTGATATCCTTCTCCTGCTCTTCATAGATGAGGTTCGCTTTGTCTATGGCAACCTCTGCTTCTGCCTCTCTCCCCAATGCTTTCAGCACAGAGGCTTTGTTGATCCAAGTCTCGGCATTCTGGGAATTGATAACAATCGCCTGTTCATAAGAGTAAAGCGCAGGTTCATACTGTTTCTTCATACTATACGCCAGCCCACGAGCACTCCAGACCTTTTCATTATTCTTATCAATAAGCAGTGCTTTGTCAAAGTGTTGAATTGCCATATCATACTGGCCACGGCTTGAAAGTGCCAACCCACGATAGTACCAATATTCTGTATTTGCCGGTTCTATCTCAATAGCTTTAAAGAAGGATCTGACAGCTTCATCATAATCGCCCATCATGTAGCTGGTACGACCCTTCCAGAACCAGGCCAAAGAATAGTTTTCATTCTGTCTGATGGCATCGGTAAACGCATCAATTGCATCTTTGTACCGTACCATCTCGTACAGTGACAGACCTTTCAGATAATAGAGTTCGCTATCATTGGGAGTTATTGATATTGCCTTATCATACGCTGATATGGCATCAGAGTATTTGCCATTCTGAAAGTCTTTCTGTCCTTTATCTTTCCACTCTCCTGTACTCATACAGCCGGTAATTAGGACTGACAAAAGCAACATCAGCCAGCCTAATACAAACACACGATAGATTCGTGGAGATGAAGGGAAAGATGTCATGGATATCAGGTACTCTCACTCATTTAGATCTGCAGCGCATATGAGTATGACCCATAAGAGAAAACAAAAAAGGAGTTATTCGTAAAGATACTGCTCGTCAATACGGGTGTAGGACGCCAGTTCTTCAGGTTTGAAATGAATCGCTATCTCCCGGGATGCAGTCTCTACCGAATCTGATCCATGGATAACATTCATTCCGATCTCTAGAGCCAGATCACCACGAATAGTTCCGGGAGCAGCCCCGGCAGGATTCGTTGCACCGATCATATCTCTGCTGATCTTTACGATGTTCTTCCCTGAAAACACCATCAGGAAACAGGGTCCACTGGTGATATATGCTTTCAAACCCGGGAAGAACGGTTTTTCCACATGCTCTGCATAGTGTTCCATTACACGGGCATCAGGAAGCCGTTCGAACTTTGCTGCCACGAGTTTGAATCCGCGGCGTTCGAAACGGGAGATGATCTCCCCGACAAGGCCACGCTGTACCCCGTCAGGTTTGACCATCAGGAACGTCTGTTCCATTGATTACTCCTTACCCATCGCCTTGCGGCCGGCTGCAGTCCAGGCAACTCTGCGTGGAATACGCTTGAGTTTGTAATTCTTCTGGCACTTGGTGCTGCAGAAGTAGAAGATGGAACCATCCTTGCGGACATACATCTTCCCGGTTCCTGGCTCCATACCCTCACCACAAAACGAACAAACGTGTGATTGCATCACCGTTTTCACCTCCGGGAGAGTTTCTTTGCCTCACGCTCAGTCTCGAGGAGCATAAGGACATCCCCTTCTCGGATGGGGCCAACCGTGTTCCTGGTAATTATTCGTCCCTTATTTGGACCATCGAGGATCCGGCACTTGACCTGCATGGCTTCACCATGCATACCCGTGGAGCCGATCACCTCGATCACTTCGGCGGGCGTTGCGTCAGACATGAGACTCACTCGGCCTTAAGCGCAGCAATCTGTCCTGCAATCTCGTCTACGATCTCCTTCGCCTTGCCGGGTTTAATGACGGCAGCAGCAGCAGAGCCGACCTCGAGCCCACATGCAGCTCCGATATCGTTCTGTTTTGTGACGAAGATGTACGGAACCTTCTTCTCTTCGCAAAGAGGGCCAAGGTGCATCACAATCTCAGCCGGCTCAACGTCGGCACCAATAAGAACGAGCTGGGCGATCCCGCGCTCGACAGCCTTGGTGGCCTCGTTGGAGCCCTTCTTGATCTTGCCGGTCTCTCTGGCCGTTTCAACTGCCTCAAGTGCCTTGTTCTGAATCTCGTCAGAAACTTCAAAGGTAACGTAGTTTGCCATATTACACCTCATTCAGGAGAGCTTCGGTCTCTCCGTCATCACTCATCAGTACATGACGAATGTGCCATACAAGTATGGTATTAGAGTCAATAAAGGTTTTCAAAAATTGAGGAGTGAAACAAGCAAAATCGGCTAAATATACCGATTCAGGCAAGACCGTATATTGTAACCGCACCCTGATGATACACAGGTGAGAGTCCGGTATCAGGGAGGGTAACATTGTACCGTTCCTGTTCTGTTGGTCCTACATACAGGAGATCAATATGAAACATCTTCATAAGTTTCACACACAACGACGAATCTTCATAGATATTACGCACAACTGTTGTCCTTTCTCCATACCATCCAAGTGGAGTATTGTTGCGCCACATTGATTCGTGGAATGGCCACCCAAGAAGTGTCGGGATTCCGGTGAATGCAGAAACACGCGAATAGTATCCATAGTCACCCCCTTCCGCCTCAACCAGTGTGAGATTTCCTTTCTGGGCAGAAAGCCAGGT
>QKDV01000178.1 GCA_003251955.1 Methanospirillum hungatei | reverse complement strand
GAATGGTCAGGCAGTGGCAGGAACTCTTCTACGAGCGACGTTATTCATACACAGAACTGCCAGAAGTGCAGTTCGAACAGATCGCGAAGGCCTACGGAATCAGGGCGGAAACAGTTAGGAAAATAGAAGATGTCGAACCTGCACTGAAACGTGCCCTTGATCACAAAGGTCCATACCTGCTTGACATCAGGGTTGAGCGTGAAGAGAATGTCTTCCCGATGGTTCCTGCAGGGGCAGCTATTAGTGAGATGATCGTAGGTCAACATACCGAGCACGAGGAGGAGTAAATGAACCGCCATATCTTCAGCGTTCTGGTTGAGGACAGTCCGGGAGTCCTCTCAAGGGTTACCGGACTTTTTTCACGTAGGGGTTTTAATATCGAGAGCCTTGCGGTCGGTACCTGCGAACAGCCACAGACAAGCAGAATCACTATTGTTGTATCAGGAAATGATGTCCAGATCGAGCAGGTCAAAAAGCAGCTGAACAAACTGATCGAGGTCATCAAAGTTCTTGATATCACCAACTCAGAACATGTGGAGCGTGAACTCGCCCTCATCAAGGTCAAGGCTGAGCCAGGTGAGGTTAGATCAGCAATCATGCAGGTTGCAGGAATATTCAGGGCAAAGATCATCGATGTTGGTATCGACTCACTAATGATCGAGGTAACCGGGGATTCAAGCAAGATCGCAGCAATTGAAGACCTCATGGGCCCTTACGGAATCCTTGAGATGGTCAGAACAGGAAAGATTGCACTCCAGCGGGGAGCTGGTACAGCCTGTTCAGGAAGATAAACCTGAAAAATCATATTATCATTCACTGATCATTTCAACCCTTTTTTCCGTAGATTGATATTCAAGACAGTCATAACAGGTATATACCAGGGCATGGCTGAAAATCAGCCGGGGGGAAGAAAAGAAATGCCTACAGTTTTAATAATCGATGATAATCCTGAAGACCAGAACTCCATGGCAGAAATCCTAAAACAGGAAGGTTATGATACAGTTGCAGCCGGGATGGGGCCGGAAGGGATCAAACTCTGCCATGAACATCAACCGGATCTCATCATATTGGATCTCGTCATGCCTGATATGAACGGGATTGAAGCGCTTCGTGAATTTAAAAAGGAGTTCCCGAATATTCCGGTCATTATGTGTTCTGCAGCAGGGCTTGAACAGGTCGTAGACCTTGCTCTGCGGGTTGGGGCAGCGGGCTACATTGTCAAGCCATATGACCGCGAAACGGTTCTAAAAAACCTCAAAGGACACATCGCTGCAGGGATAAAACCTGCCTGATTCCTTTTTCCTAAAAGAAAGGAGATTTTTCTCCGTCCATTTATAATCCCTACTTTTTCTGTTGCAGATACCGCATCTTCCGGGAGATCATCAGTCCAACCGTGTTGTCACCGCCGAGGGCAAACGCCCGCTCGTGAGCTACAGCAGCCTCCTCAAACCGTCCAAGATTCTGAAGTGCATCCCCTTTCAAAAACCAGGCTCTGGCATTTTCATCATCTTCTGCCAGAACCCTCTCATAGGCAGTGACGGCCTCTTCGTGTTGTCCGGTCAGCCAGTAGAGTTCGGCATGCAACGCCCATGGTTCCGGGAGATCCGGAGCTATCTCAATGATCTTCTCTACAGCTTGTAGGGCATCATCATATGCCCCGCTCTCATAGAGGGATTTTGTATGAGAGAGAAGTAATTTTGGATCTTCTGGGAACTGTTTTAAAGCTTCTACAACTGCCCTGGCTGCCTCATCTTGTCTTCCACAGGCTGTTTCTGCATCTGCTTTCAGACGCCATGCTTCTGGATCGTCAGGGCGCTTTTCAAGAACGAATTCAAGGGGCTTGAGTGATTCCTCATATTTTCCTGCTGCACAGAGGCTGCGTGCATACCTGAGAAGAATCGAAGGATCACGATTCTTCTCCCCGATATGGCTAAATGCTTCTGCAGAACGCTCATATTCACCAAGCCGATAGAGTGCCTTGCCCTTCATCGCCCAGATATCTGAATCATCTGGTGCAAGATCAAGATAGTGAGTAAAACTTGTAACTGCCTTTTCACACTTCCCGGCTGAATAAAGTGTTACACCCTGCTTTTTTATCATCGATGGATCATCCGGGAGAAGAAGGGCAGCCTGCTGGTATGCCTCTGCAGCCTGACTGTAATTTCGTAGGATCTCAAGGGCTGCAGCCTTTCTTCTCCAGAGCTCACCATTTTTACTGTCGCGGGAGAGGGCCTTTTCAAGATATTTGACTGCTTCTTTGTACTTACCAGCCTCAAATAGCGTTACTCCTAATATACCAGGGATTTTTTTGTCATCAGGAGCATATTTGGCTGCTTCCATGAGTGAAAGCGAGGCATCCTCAAACAGTCGTAGTGATTGTTCAATATCAGCCTTCAGAATCCAAAGATCGGCATTCTTCTCATACCCTTCAAGTAATAGTTGAACCTTTCCGTGTGCCTCTTTCACAAGGCCGGTCTGAAGTAAGGCATTTGCATATCCGTACAATACATCATAACTCCCTGCAGCCGGATCGACTACCAGTTCATAAGTATTACATGCTCCCTTAAACGATCCGATCTTCACCTGCAGTTCAGCTTTCTGTACTAGTGCCTCCTGGTTAGTTGGGTCAAGTTCAAGAGCGTGGTTCAGAGACTGGATTGCATCAGGAGACTGATTCTGAGCTATTTGAATCCTGGCAAGAAGCATCCAGGAATCGATCTCAGTATCTGATATCTGAAGAGAATGTTTCAGTATAAATTCAGCCTTCTGATACTTCTCTAGCGCAACCAGTGCCTTTGCATGAGATAACCATGCCTGGAAATCATCTGGCTGAGAATCTTCGACCTGCTCAAAGGCGGTGATGGCCTCTGAATACCTTTTCAGAGCAAGAAGTGTGAGACCATACCAGTAGACAGCCTCTATGTTACTCTTTTCCCTGGAGATTGACTCTTCAAGTTTTACAATTGCACCATCGAACAGTCCGAGTTTGTACAGGGAGACACCAAGCAGGAAAAAAACCTCATCGTCTCCTCCAAATCGTTCAATGAATCGTTCTGCAACCCGGATTAGTTTAGGGTGTTCGTTCTGATAGGCAAGAGCATTGAGGTAGACCTTCCAGCTGTCAATAGGTATCGGCCCGATCTTACAGGCTTTCTCAAAGGATGCAATTGTTCCAGGGTATTCACCCAGTTCAAAGCAGGTCACCGCATGATTTACCCAGGTATCTGGGCGGTCAGATTTCTGAATAGTCGCATGCTCGAATGACTTTAAAGCATCATCATGACTCCCGAGTGAGCGGAGAACCATTCCCCGCTGATTCCAGGCAGTTGTATTATCAGGATCCAGATCGAGGGCTTTTTCATACGAGGTTACCGCTTCCCTACAGTCTCCCTGTTCATACTGTGCATCACCAAGAAGAACCCAGACATTTGGTTTCTTAGGATTCCTCTTCGTTGCCTGGCTGAAAGCAGAGATCGCACGTGAGTAGTCATACTGGCGGGTTGCAACCATTCCAATCCCAATCCAGGAGTTTACATTACCCGGGTTGAGCTTGAGTGCATGTTGGAAAGATTTTATAGCGTCATTGTAATGCCGCATTTTGTAATGTGCAGCACCGTGGTTGTGCCAAAATGAGGGATTGTTCTGGTCAAGCATTATTGCATGATCGAATGCCTGGATCGCAGACTCGTATTTTTTAAGATGCAAAAGGGCAAGGCCGTGAGAATTATAGTACCCCGGTGTCTCCTGTCCTTCATGAATGATCTGGTTCAGAATGTCGGTGACGCCGTCTGTATCTCCAGAAAGCTCTGCCTTCAAGAGTGAATGTGTGTACCTAACCTCAAAATTCCAGGGCTGTAGTTTGAGTACATGTTGGTACGCACTGGTTGCCATCTCCAAATCACCCATATCTGCATGAAGATCTCCCAGCAGATTCCAGGCATCAGCAAAGTCAGGATCCTTTTTAACAGCCTCAAAAAGGGCCTCAACAGCCTGTTCAGTCTCCCCTATATGACTCAAGGCTTGCGCCTGCCCGAAATAAGGCATTGGATCATCAGGGGCAATCTCACACCCAATCTGATATGCATCTATTGCCTCCTGATGATCGCCGAGTTGTTCGAGGCAGTACCCTTTGAGTACCCAGATCTCAACCTGGCTGAGACCGCAATCTATCGCTTCCTCAAGGTCAATGAGGGCTTGCTTGTATTGCTCCTTTGAAACAAGACATGAACCACGGTACATCCATGCCTGACACATTGAGGGCTGATTATCAATCAACCGGTTAAAAACCCCGATAGCCTCTTTGTACATCCCCACTTCGTGGTATGCGATCCCAATCTGGAGTTGGGCATTATTATTCCCAGGGGCATATTTGAGGGCGTTTCGGTACATCTTGATGGCATCACGATACCGCTCCTGTTTTGAGAGAACGATCCCTATCTGGTACCAGAGTTCGGCATTTTCCGGGTCACTACGAAGTCCTTCCTTGAATGCATAAAACGCCTTGTCAAGCTGTTCCTTCTTGAGAAAGGATGCCCCCATAACGAGCCATTTCTGCGTATGGTTCTTTGGATCTGAATAGTTTGCCGTAAGTGACACCCCGGATAATAGTATAATGCACAACATTCTGGAACAATCCAGATCATCTGCTTAATGCCATGAAGTGCTATGAAATAGCACATTTTGAAACAATCTCTATTTTACTTTGATTATTTCAAAACATTATGCTTACACAATAAACAACCGGAACTACTATTCCAGTCGAATACTCTGCTGAATTATTCTTGTTGATAATAATCCAGTTGATCAGAAAAGCATTGCGGGGGGAGATGCATGATTTCACTCACAGGTCATAAAACCGTAAGTTTTTACATCTATCAGGAGAGGATAGTAGCTAACAGGTGTAAGGGGATATGAAATGAATGAGTCAATAAGTGATGCAGGAGAGAGAGGTGAGATGGAGAGGATGATGCAGGAGATTGAAGATTTAAGATCTCATCAGAATGAATCAGATTTTATCTTCAACCAGAATCCAAATCCAATACTCATATGGAACAGGGATCTGAAGGTTATCGGTGTCAATGAAGCCTTCATTAAGGCAACCGGGTGGAACAGGGAGAAGAGCATGTCTGCAACCCTGCACGATTTTGTCTACCTTGATAAGAAAGGAGAGGGACTTGCAGAGACCTTAAAAGATAGGAAGGCAAAGGTCGGCGAGGCAACATTCCAGTTTCCTTCAGGGATAGTAACCTGGATAAGACATACAATCCCAATCCTCGACGAAACAGGAAACATCGATAAGATACTATCAGTTTATAACGATATCACAGAGATCAGGAAACTTCAGCAGCAGGCTGATGCAATTGTTGATGAAAACCCACTTCCTATTCTTCAGTTCAACGCAGCCTTTGAGATACAGCATGCAAATGTTGCATTTACAGAGCTTTCCGGGTACACAAAAGAACAACTTCTCAGGATGAAGTTGTCAGATATTAAGATCATAAGCATGACCGGACTAGGGTCAAAGGCTGCAATAGAAGAGAAGAGGCGGGGTAAAGCCGAA
>QKDV01000311.1 GCA_003251955.1 Methanospirillum hungatei | reverse complement strand
GGTATAACCACCGGGATATTAGTAGATGTAACCCTTATTCAGAGCCAGTCAAACATTTTTTTCTGTCTGACTGGCCTTGACTTTTCTTCTTCTGCTCTTTTTGTATCCTTTTTGGCAAACCGGGTGTTGATGTCTGCAAAATCTATGACGCTCTCTTCCTCGATCATACGTTCTTCTGCAAGGATAATCCCGGTGTCAGTGTTTGAGGAGCAGAGTTTTTCATGATCTGTTGAGCCCACAACCTGCTCATTTTCTGAACTCCAGGAATCTTCACCAGTTTCTTCAGCCCCTGAAAAACTACCCTCACAACGGGAAAGGAGAAAATCGATGAACGCGTCTACTGCCTGCTGAGCTTCCGGGTTCAGCCTTGCAAACTTCTCTTCGATATCCATCTTCATCACTGAAATGATCTCGTGAGCGAGAGCACTCGGCAGGCATGTTCACCAAGAGATGTAAAGAGATATCCTTCTTCCAGGGTCTTTCCTGCTGCAAATGTCCCATGCCCCCGGGCAATACAAAGAGGCGCCAGTGCAAGACATTCTGCAATGTCCTCTGCGAGTTCCTCTGTCCCAGGTTCGCCATGAGCGATCGGAATGAGCGGACAGAACATCTTCCCCTCGCTATCATGGGGAACCACCTCATCGAGCATGAGGGAAGCTGCCACAGCATAGGGAGGATGGGCATGAACTATCGCACGGTGCCTGGTATTCTGATATACAGCCCGGTGAACACGCCACTCACTTGACGCGCCTTTGGGAACTTCTCCAAACATTGGAGCATAAACCGGTTCACCAGGATCATCAAGATATGAACCGGTCCTGGTGATGAAAAACCCGTCATCCTCCGGTCTTGCACTCATGTTGCCAAAGTTAGCACCCACAAGGTGTTCAGCAACGAGTCGGCTCCCAATCCTTGTGAATTCAGCCCTGACCTCTTCACCTGACACCATGGTTTACCTCAGTAATATCAGACGAATCTGACCCCGACATCTTTCATATGATTGCATTTTGCGATATTATTCACAAGAGCAGTCAT
Organism: Methanospirillum hungatei; assembly: GCA_003251955.1. GTDB lineage: Archaea > Halobacteriota > Methanomicrobia > Methanomicrobiales > Methanospirillaceae > Methanospirillum > Methanospirillum hungatei_A. The sequence goes on along the minus strand of QKDV01000311.1, from coordinate 4,547 downwards.
ACCTTCAATAACCGGTGACATCGTAAGTGGCCCGGCATCATATGACTTGAGCAGAGAGATCCGATCGATCAGATCCATGACTACAAGTTTTGATTCTGAATCATCCCCGCATACAGCCACAGAATATTCCAGTTCCTCATCAGTGTCACGCCACCGGTTTCCTGCAATATTGTTGAATGCTACACAGAGGCGGGTTGACTGTGGAAGAATTTTTCTGAGGTGAAGAGCAGCCGAACCCTCTTCAGGAGGGATAAACTCGAAGAAGTCGTGCTTTTCCATAGGATTGATCGGACTTATCACGATCTTTCCTTCAAGACCATGAAGACCGGCAACCGTTGAGTCAAGATGTTTGTAAGGGATTGCCAGGATGATTATATCTGACCCGTCCACGACTTCCTGGTTTGTGAGGCCTTTGACAGTACAGCAGAGCCCGTTTTCATCGGCATACTTCCGACAACTCACACAGGTCTCCTGTGCCTTCTCCTTCTCACGAGAGCCTACAAGAACGTCATAAATCCGGGAAAGGCGCATGGCCATTCCTTCGCCGATCTTACCAGTTCCCCCGACTATCCCTATCTTCACGTTACTCCACCAGTGGTTTCAGTACAGATGCCAGGGTCTCTGCATCGGTAACTCCCTGGAACTTCTGCACGAGGACACCGTCTTTCTCAATGATAATAGTCGGAACTACAGAGATCTGATACTTCTGAGCCTCTGCCATATGTTGATCAACATCGAGTTTTTTAATCTCGACCTTGTCACCCATCATACCACTGAGTTCCTCGATGATCGGTCCCATCCTCTTACACGGTCCGCACCACTCAGCAAAAAAGTCGATCAGGATCGGTTTTCCCATAATGATAACCTAATCAGAAATTGCGTTAAAAAAACAGATAAAAGTATGGTATTGGTTATTTGGAGAGGATAGCCATGATAATATGGCCATATGCCGGCCTCGTTACCAGTACTCCTACCAGAACACCAAGAATGGTGACAACGGCAAACCCACGCAGGGTTGAGAGATCCATCAGGGCCAGAGGAAGCATGGCAATAAATACCGTTGCTGCCGAGGCGATGATGATACCAAGTGCACGCTTCAGCCTTTTCAGATAGATATTTGGTGAGGGAACTTTTCCTTCGTGAAGGATTTCATCAGTCAGGATAACCAACTGATCGATACCGGTACCAACCACGGCTATCAAACCTGCGATGGTCGCAAGATCAAGCTGCAGGAAGAACGACGTGATTGCAAGCAGGATGATAACCTCAGAAGCATTGATCAGGACCATAGGGAGCACAATAGCTGGCTCGTGATACCTGACCAGGATATTGAGACCCACCACAATCAGGGCAAAGATACCTGCAATAATACACCACATCTTGAACTGGCCACCAAGTTCTGGAGAAACTGAACCAGAACCGGCTACTTTGACTTCAACAGGGAGTGCTCCATTACGGAGATGAATCTCCAGATTCTTTGCATCCTCTTTTCCTTCGTCACCAGCTCCAGTTGATGCCACCAGATTCGGACTGGCCCTGCTCTGGAGAGTTCCGGCGAGATCTGATGAGAGAGGAGCACTGTATACCATCTCGCCGTCAAGCATCATGGCAAGGTTGTGGTTTGCCGGATCCTGAACTGCACCATACTTGATTGCTGCCTGTCTGAACTCTTCTGCCCCTTCAGGGCTAAGTGCAAACGAAACACCCCAGTTGTTACTGTTTGGCGGGTTCTGTGCCGGGTTAGCAACGCTCTCGATAGAGTCTCCAAAGACAACATGTTCGGTCTCGTTGCCGGTGGTCACGACCCTGATCTCGAACTTACCCTGCTTACCGACGATCTCCTGTGCCTGACTCATAGAGACACCGGCCATCTCAATTCTGATGTATCTGCTAACGCCGTTCAGGCCTGTGATCACGTATGTCTTGGCATCACGGGTTCCAAGGCTGTTGATCTTGTTCTCAAGAATACGCTTGATGTCATCAGCAGTCTCTTTGGAGACACCCTGATTATAGGAGACCAGTTCAGTCTGATTTTCGCTGAAGATCTGGCGGAGTTCGTCTTCAGGGACCAGTTTGCGTATCTCTATCTTATCAGTGCCCACAAGCGAGACATCAGCGTTGAGTCTTTTCCCGAGATCAGTCACAAACTGATCAACAGGCTGGCTGGTCTTGAAGGTAACAATTGCAGACTGGAACTCGAGCTGAATCCAGGATCCACCAGAGAGATCCAGACCAAACTGAAGGTTCGTCTCAATACCGTTCGGGCCGGGATGAGGGAAGATCACGATTATGGATGCAATTAAGAGTATGAGATAAATCGCAACGCGGTAATCCTTGAGCGTTGTTTTGAGTTTCTCGAGATCCATTTATGCACCTCCACGGATGGCTGAAGAGACCTTGCTTTTCCCCTTTGATGCATACCACTTCAGGATACCCACATTGGTCAGCCATGTGTTCATCACATCGAAGATGAGACCTATCAGCAGAACCTGGGCCATCACATGGATGATCTCAATTCCACCAATCCATGAGACCACCCACATCGCAAAGATTGCACAGAATGCAGTTGATGTCATGATGATACCGGTGATGAATGCCCCGTGGACCTTCTCATCAAATTTACCCTGACGCTTCAACACCCTTGATGTCAGTAGAATATCGCTGTCCACCGAGTAACCGATAAGCATCAGGAGTGCTGCTGTTGTTCCGAGAGAGAGTTGAATGCCGAGAAGATTCATAACCGCAGCAGACATGGTCATGTCAGCAAAAGCAGAGATAACTACGGCTGCTGCCGGAACAAATGTCCGGAAGATCAGGAAGACGACGATAGACATGCCGATAAAAGATATGATCAATGCAAAGGCTGCCTGATCCTGCAGGGTCTTTCCAAATGAGGAGCCGATCTGATCTATCTTGGCACCGTTGTATTTGCTCTCGATCAGTTTATTCAGGCTGAGGACTTTATCGTCACTCATTGTATCGAACTTGAGATACTTGCCCTGATTGATCCCCTCTTCAACATTGACCAGAGGATAGTCTGCGAACGTAACTTTAAGTTGATCTGGTGTCTCTTCAGTGACTATAGTCACCCCGATTCCACCAGTAAATTCCATGCCGGGATTAATCGGAAGCCCGGTATGGACAAAGGTCATCCCCACAATAATCAGCGAGAGAGCAAGCACGATCATGGGAATCGTGCAAAGCTTCGCCGGAGATATGGAGCTGATATCGTATCTGAAAAAACCCATACATTACTTAGTTGGTTTTGAATGGAGATTAAACCATTAGCCTTCTGCGCGGATAGGAGCGGGGAAATTGCCCAGATTGAGGGAGAAGAAACCTTTTAGCCGATGTTCCAGATACCTCGGATAATGACAGATCAGGATAAGCGCCAAGATATTGTTGAGGAGCGCCTTCGGTCCTGGCTTGCTGGGGATGAGGAGGGAATCAGGCATGCAATGCTCAAAATCTTCCTCAATCATAACGATCTCTCGATCCAGGAGATATATGATAAACTCTCGCTCTCATTTAAGACAAGTTACCATTCAGTATCAGGAATGATTGGTATCGTCTCGTCAAGGATAGGAGTTCTAAAGGGTACCCGTAGTGACCAGCACCGGTGCCGCATTTACCGTCTTCGTGAAAAACACACACCGATTGTGCGCCGGATTATCTCATCACATCGCCAGAGAGCAGAGCAGACAACATCTTCAGATACCCATCAGAAGCATTTTTTCCCTCACGGTCTGACCTGTCAGGAAGATGTCTGATCTCTATGCCGGAACCCCAGCGGATGCCGGAGCACATTCAATCTTCATCGATGATGAAGTGATCGCTTATATCAACAAACGAAATACCCACTTCCGTATCTCCACCTCCTGCGGCGGCCCGGTTCTGCTACCAGTCTCTTACAAGCCTGCAAAGCCGACTGATATCACGCTCAAGGCAGGAGACCATCTGATCTATATCTCGATGTACCAAGCCAGATACATTGACCATATCCACATGGATATGATCCCTTATCACCTCGAGTCGATGATCGAAGGTTCGACCTGATTATGCCTTTTGAGGAGCGTGAACATACCGCCGATATCCTGATGCATGTATGGGCATCAGATATCCCATTACTCTTTGAAGAGTGCGGATACGCTCTGATGGCAGTCATGTACCGGGGGTCTGCCCGGCCTGACTATTCTTATTCCATCACAGTTACCGGTACCGATCACGAACAACTGCTTCAGGCTTTTCTTTCAGAACTTCTCTGTCTGACCGAGATTGAGAACATAGTCTTTTCAGAAATTGCCGTGACCTTACATGACGGGTCTCTGACAGCAAGTCTGGCAGGAGAGCCGTTTAACAGAGATGTTCATGGTGGCGGAACTGAAGTAAAAGGGATATCATTTTGCGGTCTTTCGATCAGCAGACAGAACGATAATTATGTACTGGATATATTATTCGATGTGTGAATCCTCCAATGATTAATGGTGTGAAGCGGGCCGGTGAACTCGAATGGGAGGTTCCGATAGGATTTGTTGAAGGAATGAGAG
>QKDV01000048.1 GCA_003251955.1 Methanospirillum hungatei | reverse complement strand
TCGGTCCGGACAAACAAAAAAAGGAGAACTATGGCGAGTGCTAGGGATCCTATGATTCCCGGAGAAGTCCATCCCAGGGTATCTCCTTCAGACATACCAAAGAGGAGAAGAGCAAGACCTGAAAAGATCAGAACAGCTCCATTTTTGTCAAACGAACCATCAGGAGCAGAAGGGGCAATTACAGGAATAAAACGCTGACCAACAATAACAGCGATGATGCCTACCGGGACATTGATGAAAAAAATCCAATGCCAAGAGAGGTACTGTGTCAGGATACCCCCGATTGTTGGACCAATGGCAGTTCCAAGTGCTGCGACGGTCATAATAAATCCCATCGCTTTTCCCCTTCTTTCCATGGGAATATAGGCATTCACCATCGCAGGAGCTATTGCAGTAATCATAGCACCACCAACTCCCTGGAAAGCACGGGAACCGACCAAGGTAAGAAATGATCCTGTCAGATCAGGAAGAACACCACAGGTGAACGATCCAAGAGTGAAGATGACAAAACCAGTAAGGAAGATCCGTTTGAAACCGATGATATCTGACACTTTACCAAATATCAGAACACACCCGGCCATAACCAGCAGGTAGATCGTAGAAACCCAGCTCACTGCAGAGGTTGAAAGAGAGAAGGATTCTGATATTGAAGGGATTGCAATGTTCACAATTGTGCCATCTAAAGAGCCCATGAAGATGGCAAGCGAAATTGAGAACAGAATCAGGAAATAATTCTGTTGATTATGAGATACCATTACTATAATCTTGAATCTCTGATACAATTACCCCTGTGATCTGATTCATATTAATCAGGCTAGTTCATGATCCACTGTCCGGGTCTGTCAGAATCGGTTAATAATGATTAATAATGATAGATGCAAAACTCATCACAGTGATGTATGTGGAACTGCTTCTCTTTCTGATCCTGTTTCCGCTCATTCCCGCATTGATTCTTACTGTACTCCGCAATGAGAATCTCCGGGCAATAGTGGTAACCGCAGGAGCAGGGATCTCTGCCTTGGGATCTATTCTGCTTCTTGCGTTCTCGGTCGGACAAAACCAATTATTCTTCACTGTACCGGCACCAGACATCGCACTTGTGATGCTGGTCCTTGAGATCCTCATTGCCGGATACCTGGTGATAGTAAGTGCGAAAGCAAAGCAGTTTCTGGTGATCGGGTTTGTGCTCCTCCAGCTGCTGCTTATTGGTGGGGCAGAATACCTAGGCCTTGAAGGGCATTCAAAGGTGCCTGACCTGCTCACAGATGAGTTCTCTGCCATCATGGCGGTGATCATCGGAGTCATCGGAGGGCTCATCTGTATTTACGCACTTGGATATATGCGTGAATACCAGGAGCATCACAAGGATCTTCCTGACAATAGGCCGAAGTTCTTTGCCGTACTCTTCCTCTTCCTCTCTGCTATGTTCGGAGTGGTCTTTTCCAACAACCTCATCTGGATGTATTTCTTCTGGGAGGTGACGACCCTCTGTTCATACCTGCTGATTAGGTATCCGGAGACTGAAGAAGCCATCAACAACGCATTTCGGGCACTCCTCTACAACCTGATCGGAGGTGCATGTTTCCCGATAGCAATCATCTATATCCTCGTTAATGGAGGATCTGAAAATCTTGGAATCGGAAGCCTTATCGCAGCAGGACCTGCTATTGCCCTCATACCCGCTTCTCTGATCGCAATTGCAGGCTGTGCAAAATCTGCACAACTTCCATTCTCATCATGGCTTGTTGGTGCAATGGTAGCGCCGACTCCTGTTTCAGCACTCCTTCACTCAAGCACGATGGTGAAAGCCGGAGTCTATGCAATCGCCAGGTTTGCACCGGTATTTGACGGACAAGTTCTGGGAATGGTCATTGCCCTCATCGGTGGAGTCACATTCCTGGTCACATCCTGTATCGCGATTTCACAGAGCAACGCTAAGAAGGTGCTTGCCTACTCTACAATAGCAAACCTCGGGCTGATTGTGGCCTGTGCAGGAGTCGGCACTCCTGAAGCGCTCTGGGCAGCAATATTCCTGATTATATTCCATGCCATCTCAAAGTCGCTCCTCTTCCTCTCAGTGGGAACCGTAGAACACAGGATAGGAAGTAGGGATATCGAGGATATGACCGGTCTTGCAGCACCGATGCCAAAGGTAGGGCTCATGATGTTGATCGGTATCGCAGGTATGTTCCTAGCTCCCTTTGGAATGCTCATATCCAAATGGGCATCGATACATGCTTTTTCACAGGCTCTTCCACCATTTGGAATGATTTTGATCGTGATTCTTGCCTATGGAAGTGCTGTGACAGTCTTCTTCTGGGCTAAATGGATGGGAAAACTGCTTGAGGTCAGAAAGTGGGAAGAGTCTATTGAGTTCAAGATCTCAAAGGCAGAATGGGCAGCCCTCATTCCACTTACAGCCCTGACCATCATCGCCTGTTTCGGTATTGCACCGATCTCAACATACTTAATAGAACCATTCCTTGTGACGATGTATGGAAAGATATCTGACCTGATCCCTGCATCCAACCTGATGATAATGGTCCTGATGCTTGCACTCATCGTCGTACTACCGGTGCTGATGATGAAGATTCTTATTCCAAGGAGAAGCCTCAGACGGTACATGGGAGGTGTCACAGTTAAAGACGGGGTCATGGAAGGCAGTCTCGGCATGAAGCGAGAGATAGCACTTTCAAACCTGTATCTAGAGGATCTCTTCCCTGAAGCCGGCCTTTCAAAATATGGTTCAGTGATTACTATTGTCCTCTTCTGTGTTCTCTTACTTGGACTTATCAGTGGAGGTGTATTATGATTACCATCCTGACAGCAGTTGCATTTCTCATATTCGCCCCGGTGATAGGAGTTCTTGTCAGCGGAGTTGATCGTATCATCACAGCACGAATGCAGGGACGGGTAGGACCGCCGGTTCTACAGCCATTCCTTGACATAGCCAAGCTTTTTGAGAAAGAAAAGGTGGGAGTATGGCAGGCTCCGGCAGTGCTGATATTCCTGCACTTGGCCTTCATGGTAGTCACCGGTCTGATATTCTTCGGTGGCGGGGACTTACTGCTTGCAATATTTGCGCTGACTCTATCGGAAGTATTCCTGGTCCTTGCAGCATACAGTACACGCTCTCCATATGCCCACGTAGGTGCTGGAAGGGAACTTATCCAGCTCATAGCAGTTGAGCCAGTGATAATTATCGCAGCAGTCGGATTCTATATGGTGACCGGGAGTTTTGCTGCAAGTGATATCATGAACTACTCAGGGCTGCCAGTCATACTTCTGCCAGGAATATTCATCTCAGTGGTCTGTATCCTGACTTTCAAACTCAGAAAGTCACCATTCGATCTCTCCACTTCCCATCATGCACACCAGGAACTGGTTAAGGGTGTAATGACCGAGTTCTCAGGCTCTACACTTGGAATGGTAGAACTCGCCCATCTTTATGAAACCGTTATTCTGCTCGGGATCATCTACCTATTCTTCGTAGGAAACCCGCTGCTTGCTATCCTGGCAATAATTGTCGTGTACATGCTTGAGATACTTGCAGACAACAGCACATCACGTGTCAAGTGGCTCCCGGCTCTCAGGGGAGCCTGGCTTATAACCCTGATACTTGGAGGAGGAAACATCATCGCCCTTTCACTGCTCTGATGGAGAAATAATATGGTATATTTATCAAAATCACCCTGGATACTCCATTACGATGCCTCAAGTTGTAATGGGTGCGATATCGAGATTCTCGCCTGCCTGACCCCGAGGTACGATGTTGAGAGATTCGGAATTCTCAACACTGGAAACCCGAAGCATGCCGATATCCTCGTCATCACCGGCGGTGTAAATGAACAGAACAGATCGGTTATCCAGAACCTGTATGACCAGATGCCAAACCCGAAGGTTGTCGTCGGCGTAGGCGTCTGTGCCTGCACAGGCGGAGTTTTCAAAGAGTGCTACAACATCGCAGGTGGAGTCGGCGAGATTCTCCCTGTTGATGTCTGGGTCCCGGGATGTGCTGCACGACCAGAACAGATCATTGATGGAATTGTGAAGGCTCTTGGTATTCTCGAACAAAAACGAGCAGAGATGAGCCGGGCGGAGGCTGGAGCATGAGGAAAGAAGAACAGGAGACGATCGAAGTAACGCTTCAGACACTTGCATCAGAAGTTCAGAAGCAGAAAGATAAGGGTTCACGGCTTGTTCAGATATGCTGCGCCCGGATTGGAGATGAATTTGACCTTCATTACTCGTTTGAGCAGGAGATCCCCGGTCAAACATTCAAATTCACAGACCTGAAACTTGTAACTGACGGGAACTCACCGGTGGGAAGCATCACAGGTATTTACTTTGCCGCATTCTGTTACGAGAACGAGATTGCAGATCTCTACGGACTAAAGATTGAGGGGAACCTCCTCGACTTTAAGGGAACATTCATCACAACCTCAGTTCCCTATCCATTCGGCAAACCTACCGTTACCAAAAAGGAGGGAGCCTGATGGGAAGACAGGTTGTAGTCCCGTTTGGACCACAGCATCCGGTTCTGCCTGAACCGATCCACCTCGACCTGGTTCTTGAAGATGAGCATGTGATTGAGGCCATTCCGCGTATCGGATATGTGCACAGGGGCCTTGAAAAACTCGTAGAAAAACGTGACTACAAGGATTATATCTTTATTGCAGAGCGTATCTGCGGCATCTGTAGTTTCATTCACAGTGTAGGGTACAGTCAGGGTATAGAGGCACTGATGGGTATCGAGGTGCCTGCCAGGGCAGAGTATCTGCGGACCATCTGGTCAGAATACTCACGTCTGCACAGCCACCTTCTCTGGCTCGGATGTTTTGCAGACAGTATGGGTTTTGAGAACCTCTTCATGCAGGCATGGCGTATCAGAGAAAGCATCCTTGATGTGCTTGAGGAGACAACCGGCGGGAGGGTCATCCAGGGGAGTTGCAAGGTTGGTGGTGTGAGAAAGGATATTGCAGCACCCCAGCTCGCACAGATGAAAGCAGGGCTTGATACCCTCCAGGCAGACATCGATGACCTTGTTGCAGTCTTCACTGATGAGCCGACGGTCAAGAGCAGAACTATAGGAATCGGTTATCTCTCCAAAGATGATGCCTGGGAACTTGGCGCAGTAGGTCCGATGAGCCGTGGATCAGGTGTCAGGAGTGATATGAGGATGCTCGGGTACGGAGCATACGAGTATCTTGACTTCAAACCGGTTGTCCTCGATGATGGTGACTGTTACTCCAGGTGCCTTGTCAGAGCAGGAGAACTGTCCACCTCCATCGATCTGATCAGGCAGGCAATAGACTCAATTCCAGAAGGAGAGATTGAGGTCAAGGTGAAAGGCAATCCTGACGGCGAGTATTACTCCCGGGTCGAGCAGCCTCGGGGTGAGGTGCTGCACTTTGTGAAAGGCGGGGGTAAGAAGAATCTCCTCAGACACAGGGTCCGGACCCCGACCATGGCAAATGTGCCGGCCCTTGTAAAGACTCTGGCCGGCTGTCAGATGGCAGATGTTCCGGTGATTGTTCTGTCAATAGATCCCTGTATCGGATGCATGGAGCGGTAACATGGGCGTCT
>QKDV01000134.1 GCA_003251955.1 Methanospirillum hungatei | reverse complement strand
GAGACTTGACGATGATGATTTCCAACCTCTAACGCTCGAAGACAAGAAAATATTCGATGATATCTACTCCCGCTATCCTATTGAACACTCAGAAAATACTTTTGGTACTCTCTATTGCTGGCGCCACTATGGTCATTATGAGATCGCAGTTGTCGATGGCTGCCTGATAATCAGAGGAAGTACTGACTCATACACATCGCTCCGTTGTCCCATCGGTCCAAAAAACCCTGATGTGCTGAACGCTGTTATCGATTTCGCACTCTCTACCGGTGGGCAGGCACCTTTCCTTGTGCTTGAGCCATGGCAACACCAGTGGATTAAGGAGGTCAGACCTGACCTGCATCTTAAGGAAGATCGTGACTTCTTCGATTATGTCTATCAGACATCTGATCTGGCAAATCTTGAGGGAAAGTCATACCTGATGATCAGAAAACAACTCAACAAATTCAGGAAGAAATGCCCGTCAACTGTGGAGCTGATCACCGATGAGAACTTTGATGAGGTGAAGGAGTTTTTAAAGCGTTGGTGTCAGTGGAAGGAATGTGATAAGTATACGATTCTGAAACATGAGAAAGAAGCGCTTTGGGAAGCGCTCGAGGTGTTTGATGAGCTCGGATTTGAAGGAATTGCAGTCAAACCCCATGGTGAGATAGGAGGTATTGCTATCTTTGAAGAGCTGAATCCCAAAACTGCAGTTGTGCATCATGAGAAGGGGTTGCCTGATTGTGAGGGAATATATAAAGAGATAAATTACCAGACAGCAGCTCTGCTCAGGGATCGATACCAGTTTATCAACCGTGAGAGTGATATGGGTCTTCCCGGACTAAAAGAAGCAAAGGAAAGATATCATCCTCATCATATGTCAGAGCTTTATTATCTTGATGTCAGTTCCTAACATCAAGAGAATGCCGTGTTTTTAATCAATAACCGAATCTTTTTAGAATAATTCCTGAATATTGGTTTAAAGCAATTTATCACATTTATTTTATACTTTTATATCAATACTAAAAATGCGATAATGCTCCGCCCTTCGTTATTTCGGGCAATACATATATTTTTTCTTTTACTGGCAGGTGGTTTGTTTCTTTGCGTATCACCTGTTGTTTCTGAAGTTTCAGTAAATACTCTTATCGACACAATTGGGATGGTTCATGATAGTTCAACCTTCACCCAGGGGTATGGAAATCCGTACGTGAATGGATCTGCCCAACTTTTTCGCGACTCTACTATGACCAATGGTGGGGCTCTTGCACTCTCGAAAACAGTCTCAACCGGAGGGGCAAATCCAGAGAGTGGGTCGGTTGACTCCCAGAAGTTTCTCAGTTATGATGCCGGGGCGACAGGCAGTCATCTTGCAGCCAGTGAGAGTATCATCACAACTACTACCGGTTCAACTAATACTTCCTCACCGGTCTGTGTCCTGGCATCCAGTGACTCCGGAGGTTCTGATTCAAACAGATCGCTCACTGCAGCTGCATCACTGGATATTATCACTGCAAATACCCTGCAGTTAGCATCAAGAACCAGAATCACAACTGAAGAACTACAGTACTCGGTTAGTGCAAATACATCTGGTACTGCAGGAAATGCCTCCGGTCCGGCGATCATCAGTACTTCGTTCACCTATGCGTCCGGAACACCAAGCGATATGAATATGGCCTCTGACCGGTCAAAGGTTGCAGGACTCTTCGATCTCTTCAACAGGGCATATCGTGGTGGTACTAGTGCCACGATACAGGCACAGACCGAAGGGTCTGGTATGGTTAATTCACGGACGATTGCTGAACATGTATATAACAGCAAAAACTCTACCGGTCAGACTGAGTGGGCAGGAACCGCAGTATATGCTGCAACTCTTCTGACCAATGGAGGTAATCTTCAGGAGACCCGGTCCATGTCTGCTGAAAAGACAACCTCATCACAGCGGCTCATTAGTTACCATGCGGATGGTTCTAATTCGATGCAGACCGAAGAGAGGGTTGTTGCAGTAAAAAAGGTGGCAGATGGAGCAAACACATCCACAGATCCGAGTTGTGTCTTTGGAGGTGGGTCAACATCAGAGAACGCCACTTCTGCTTCATATCAGTCTGTGAGTGCATCGTCCCAGGCAATTGGTGTTGATTCAGCCCAGATTGAGTCTGTGGCAGAGATGGATATCGGAAGTGAGAAGAACGGAACTGCACCAGTGGTTGTCCATTACCGGGCAGATATCACTTCACCGATCGAATTTGATATATCCATCCTGAAAAAGATGACAGATCCAAATAAAGATGGGAAATATGAGGATCTGAACGGGAATGGAAAACTCGATATGCAGGATCTGGTTCTTCTCTTCAGAAACTTTGACTGGCTATCAAAAAGCGAGATCTCCGCCCGGTTTGATTATAACAACAACAGCAGGGTTGATTTTGCAGACCTAACCATGGCTTTCAGGGATATTCAGCAGAGGTGACCGGATTTATAACTTCGATATCCGGATATCCCTGTATCTTTATCAATGAACTGAAACAAAGTATCATCAGGACAACCGGAGGTCGTTGTGCAGGAAGTTACCATCATTCGTGTTCTCTTCGTTGATGATAATGAGGATCTTTGCAGGATCTTCGGGTTATTTCTTGAAGCCAGTAAGGAATTTTCGGTGCACACCTGCCTTTCAGCACGGGAAGGACTTGAGTATCTGAAGGCAAATCCGGTCGATGCGGTTGTATCAGATTACGCTATGCCTGTTATGAATGGCATCGAATTTTTGAAGGAAATCAAAAAGAATTATCCTGATCTGCCATTTATCATGCTGACCGGTGAGGATAGCAAAGAGATTGCTATCGAAGCACTGAACTCAGGGGCTGATTTTTACCAGAATAAGGGCGATGAACTGGACATCCAGACTATCGATATCGCAAAGAAAGTCAGGGTCCTTGTCAGTCAGCGGGAAGCGGTACGTGCTGGCAGGCGAAAGGATGAGATTCTGGAAGCCATCAGTTATGCAGCCGATCAGTTCCTGAAAGGAACGATTCTCCATATAGATTCACGGGAGATTCTCGGAAGACTTGGTGATGCAACCGGTGCTGACCTTGTCTACCTTGTAAATATCAGAGACTGTGAAAATGAGGTATCTGACTGTGATATCTCTGTAGTCTGGTCAAAAAAGGATGATGGACTCGCCGGATCACCATCACATTGGCCCGAACACTGGCATCAAACGCTTTCCACGAGCCGGTTTTTATCTTGTGGGCTGTCTACGGGCTCTTCAGAAGATAAGAACTATCTACAAAGAGAAGGAATTGCATCGCTCCTGATACTCCCTATTTATGCCAATTCCCAGATGTGTGGATATCTGGTTTTTGAAGACCATGAACAGGAGCAGAGACGCTCAACAATTGAGATCCAGACTCTTATCATGGCTGCAGAGATTATTGGTTCTGCCCGGTACAGGCGACATATTGAAGAATTTTATAAAAGTCCGGTGGAGGAAGCAAATCTTGGGATCTTTCTCTTCTGTGACAAGGTGTTCAGGTACGTAAACCCCAGGATCTGTTCAATCTTCGGATACCAGCGTGAAGAACTTCTCCGATTAAAAGATCCCCTGGTATTGATCCATCCATCAGACCATGATATGTTTGTGGAGAACATCACCAAAGCGGTGAATGGGATAGATCAGCCAAATAACTTTGAATGTACCGGGATTAGGAAGGATGGACGCGAGATATTTCTTGAGATCTACCTGACTACGATCAAACTCCTTGATTCCCAGTGTATTGCAGGCAACGTGATCGATATTACTGACCGGAGGATCATTCAGCAGTCTCTAAAGGAGAGTGAGCAGCGGTACCGCAGACTTGCTGAACAACTGGACGATCTGATCATGGTCATCGATACCTCATGGATGATCACCTATGTCAATCCTGCGGCCATGATGGCTTTTCCCGATCTTACCAATGACAATCTATCTGATCTGCGGAATATTTTCAGTGACGAAATATATGCCCGTTTCATTGAACTGGTCGAAGAATCTATTGCTGATGGAGATATCAGGTCATGGAGTATGCAGATCCCCCTGCCGAAAGAGGACAGCAGGTGGTTTGACATTTCTATCACTCCTCTCAAGATAGATAACGAGCAGATTTCCTCACTTGTTGTTTACTTCCATGATGTTTCATTCAGGGTTCAGCGGGAAGAGGAGATCCGTCGTGCAGGGCTGGCCCAGCTTGAACTGAATATGGAACAGTTTCAGATTCTCAACGATGAGATACGAAACCCGATACAGGTTATTAAAGGGCTCAATCTCCTGCAGGGTGGGGAGTATGCAGGGAAGATAGAGGTGCAACTGGGTATCATCAATGATCTCATTGATAAACTCGACCGGGCCTGGGTGCAGTCAGAAAAGGTGCACAAGTTCCTGCTCCGTCATTACCAACATGGGATGTACATCGATCGGGATACGGACACAGGAACATAGTTCACCTTTTTTAAGGTCGTGGTAATGCAATCCTTCTGTATTCTCCGATAATCTCTTTACAATCTCTCTTACAGTCATTATTGGCCCGTTAACTTCTGTTCTGATATTCTGTCGGAGCTGTAATACTTGCCTGGTTGAACCCTGAGTAGATATTGATAAACAGTACCGGTGTGAGAGGTACCTGTTTCATGTCTGGTGATTTTTCCCTGGTGGTTATTGGTGGCGGCCCTGCCGGGTTATTCTGTGCAATGCAGGCGGCAGGTGAGGGTGTAAGCGTTCTTGTTCTTGAGAAGAAGCGATCATGTGGCAATAAACTGCTTATAACCGGATCGGGACAGTGTAATGTTACTCATGAAGGGGATATCAGATCATTTTTAACTCATTATGGTGAGAATGGGCCTTTTTTAAAGCCGGCCTTGATGAACTATACCAATCAGGATCTGATCCGGTTTTTTGATGAGAATCAGGTTCCCCTTGAGAAAGAGTTCGGCGGAAAAGTTTTCCCGGTTTCTCGAAAAGCATCAGATATTCTTGATCTTCTCACTGGTGAGTGTCAAAGGCGTGGTGTCCAGATTAAAACACAGGAGCCTGTTGTTTCGGTTTCTAACGACAATGGGATGTTTTTGATCAGTACTGAAAAAGGAAAGATTAGTGCTGATACTCTGGTTATTGCAACCGGGGGTGAAACATATCCTGCAACCGGTTCAACCGGAGATGGGTATAAATTTGCCCGGGAGCTCGGTCACAGGGTTGCAGAGCCCGGTCCGGCGCTTGCCGGAGTATATGTGCGGGGCTATCAGTTTGCTGATTTGTCCGGGATATCGTTTGCCGACAGGCAGATCTCTCTCTATAGGGATGGGAAGAAGCTCAAGGCACATACCGGAGATATCCTCTTTACTCACACCGGCCTTTCCGGTCCCGGTATTCTTGATTTTTCCCGGTATATCCGGCCGGGTGATACTCTGAAGATCTCGTTTATGCCCGGTGCCGATGCAAGGAAGGTGAATGATGATCTGGTTAACCGTATTGCATCGGCTGGAAATCGTCAGGTCAAGACTGTGCTCGGGGCATTTGATATCCCTGACCGGTTTATCAGGAAAATAATGGAGCTGGCGAATGTCAATCTGGAACTTACTGCTGCCCATCTTTCAAAGAAAGACCGGTCATCCCTGGTGGATCTTCTGATTTCCTGCCCCTTCATAGTTGAACGGCTTGGAGGTCCTGATGAAGCGAT
>QKDV01000303.1 GCA_003251955.1 Methanospirillum hungatei | reverse complement strand
AGTCTGAATATTATTCAATTCCAGAATCTTATGCAACATATTATCTGCGAATCTCAAAGCCGGTATACCCTGTTGGGGTCTCCTGTGTAACGGTAACACGGTCAACCCTGATGACATACGAATCCCTGGCATACATTGCATCAACCATCTCATCTACAATATCCTTTTCTCCCTCAATCACTGCTTCAACCGTTTCATCCACTAGGTTCCGAACCCACCCGTTCAGATGAAACCGGGCAGCAAGATCCCTGACAAACATCCGGTATCCGACTCCCTGCACACGTCCTTCAACAACTACCCGTATACATTTCAGATCCATGCTCACAGTACGACATCGTTTGATGTGTTTCATTAAATGTCTATCATTCATGATGGTCTACTCTGATTTCCGGCAGACTAATGCATCATGGAGTAAATAACTGCATGAGAGCAGATTACCCAGACTTTCTGGGTAATCTATGGGGATGGAATGATCCGGGTTCTTCTGATTCAGGGCCATGGCAGTGATAAAGTCATCTCTGACCTCAATGGTCAGATGGAGGTTGATCTGGTCCAGGCATCTTCTCTTCAGTCAGGAAAAGTTCAGGCAGCAAGAGTATCGTTCGATATCATCCTGGCACCTTCACCAGGATCTCCAGGTTCAGATGATCCAGAATACTCTTTGGATCTTATCCGGTGGAATCAGGAATTCAGGTCTCGTGGAGAGACAACTGTTTTTCTTCTCTTTACACTGATATCTGGATTGATTATTATTACTGACATCAGTTCAGGAATGGTTTCTTTCCCTTCTGATCAGATTGCTTGCCGTCCCCTTATTGCAGCCTTCAGGCAGGCAGCTAACCGTGGACGTCTGGAACGGTCGTTCAGAGCAGGTTATGATCTTCAGAACCGGATCATCGCATCAATGCCACTTGCATATCTCTGTCTTGAGAATGGAAGAATCACTGATTCCAATCAGGCATGCAGGAACCTAACAGGATGTTCGGGGGAGTTTTTAAATGGGCTCGAAATATCTGAACTCATAATAATAAACGAGGAGGCAACTATGCAGAATGAGGCACGGTTGCGCACTCCTGATGGCGAGATACCTGTACGGGTTCATCTTCAGCCTGGATCAGATCTTTTGGGATTTTCCGGATATATCTTTCTTGAGGATCGCAGAGAGCCGGCTAATCTTACCGCAAGGCTTCGTGAGACTGAACGAGAATGCAGGGAGAAACTCTGGCTATCAGAAACACTGGTTCTTAAAATGAACCCTGATGGTATCATCACCTTTGCTAACAATGCTACATGCCGGTGTTTTGGGTACACAGAGACTGGTCTTGACGGGAATCATATCAGCATTCTGCTTCCTCCTGGTCTCGACTCTGAACCACTCTCTCCGGTAAGCCTTTTTCTCGGTTTAGCCAACGAATCTGAACCAACTGCCATTCATATCATGGAGCACCAGAGGAGAGATGGTGGCAAGATCTATATTGCCTGGACAACGAAGGCATACTACACTCCATCAGGAGAACTTACTGGTCTGCTCTGCATTGGCACTGACATGACAGATCATACTCCTGAAGGCGAGGGCCGGATCAGTACCCGGATCTGGCGTGACCGGGTGATAGATGGAACAGATATTCGGCCTGAAGCGTTTGATGCCATATTGCAGGCGTGTATAGAGATTGCCCGTGAAGGCCGCGAGGGCAAACCGATAGGTACAGCATTCCTTCTTGGAGATCGGGATGCAGTAATGAATCGTTCACGTCAACTGATCCTCAACCCGTTTTTTGGTCATCCTGAAGAGATGAGGATGATAACCAAGAAGGACGTGAGAGAGATGCTCAAGGAGTATGCCCTGCTTGATGGGGCATTTGTTGTATCAGGAGATGGAATGCTTGAGGCAGCCGGACGATATATCACCGTTGATGCAAGCCAGGCCTCACTCCCGAAAGGGATGGGAACACGCCATTCATCAACTGCAGCAATAACCACAGTTACACGTGCAGTCGGACTCGTAGTCTCTGAAAGCGGCGGTCGTGTCTCGGTGATAAAGGATGGAAAGATCGTAAAAGTAATTGGGTAACCCGGAAAGATCTGGCGGATCAAACCGTGATGAACATTGATTTTTCTGCCATACAGATGGGGCATTTCCAGGTTTCAGGTAGATTTGCAAAGTCAACACCTGGCTGAATCTCTCCATCTCCAGTATCTGGATTATATATGTGTCCACATATCGTGCATCTCATTGATTTCATATCTCAGAATCGGTCTCCTTTCCCGATAAAGCTACAGGATGGGCACGACAATGTTGAGGGTTAAGGAGACGAAGCCCTTCTAAAGGTATCAGGCCGGAATTTTATCTCAAACCTGACTCCTTCCCCACAAACTCCTGTCTCGGTGATCGACTCACCAGAGATTGCAAGGATCTCTTTGGCAAGAAAGAGTCCGTATCCGGTATTCTTACCATAGCCCCGCTCAAAGATTCGTTTCTTCTCTTTTGAATCTATCCCTACCCCGTCATCCTCATACAGCAGTATTAGAGATCCATCCTCCTCCCTAAATGAAAACCGTGATCGGGTCACATGTTTTCCATGTCTCTCTGAGTTATCAAGCAGGCAGAAGAAGACTTTTTGAAGGAGAGGATCAGCGAGCACTTCAAGATCAACGAGTCCATTATCTAACTCAACAGATGCAATTGAGACGCTTACTGAAGCCTTCCGGATGACATCATATACCTGCTGCCATGTCGGCTCATTTATTCCAATGTCTTGGTATGTTCTTGTGAAGGATATCTGGTCTGAAATGGTACCGGCTGCTGCCATTACACGCTGAAGCATAACTCCTATCTCAGGATCGGTATTCATCTCAAGAGCCATATCTGTAAATCCGATTAGTACAGACAGCTGGTTCAGAACGTCGTGCCGCGTGATACTTGAAAGAAGATTGAGTTTCAGATTTGCCTGCTGGTAAGCCTTTTCAATCTCCTTTCTGAACGTGATATCACGTTTACTCTCACGACGTCCTATCCAGGTACCGTCGTCTCTGTACACTGACTGACAGATGTGGCTGATCCAGCATTCTTTCCCTGAACGTGTGATGATCCTGTAGTCCATCTGACAAGCTTCACTGTCGGGATTGAATTCACTCTTGTAATGACACCGGACTTTATCTTTGTCATCTTGGTGCGTGATATTTATAACCAGGTCAGGATCTGAAAGGAATTCTTCAGGCGGGTAACCTGTTAATCGTTCACAGGATGGTGAGACATATTTGTATATTCCATCTGGACTTATCCACGCTTCCCAGTCATACGTATAATCAGCAAGAGTCCGGTATTTCTCTTCGCTGGCATAAACAATCTGCTCGAACATCTTACGATCACTGATATCAAAGACGATCCCGATGATTCCGCTTATTTCTCCATTCTTATCACGAAAAACATTTTTTGAGATGAGGACATCATAGTTCACTCCCTGTGGAAATGGGATGCTGTATTCATACTGTTGGACATATGGATGCTCAATTATCAGTTCATCCATGTGCCGGTAATGGTCAGCGATAT
Source organism: Methanospirillum hungatei (assembly GCA_003251955.1). Lineage (GTDB taxonomy): Archaea > Halobacteriota > Methanomicrobia > Methanomicrobiales > Methanospirillaceae > Methanospirillum > Methanospirillum hungatei_A. The sequence goes on along the minus strand of QKDV01000303.1, from coordinate 2,274 downwards.
GGCACGGAAAGAGATCATAGTTTGTCTTTCCGATAATCCCACTTTTTGGAATACGAACCATTTCTTCGAATGCCTTGTTGCAATCCCTGTATACTCCTCTCAAGTCACGATAGAAGATTGGTAGAGGAATTGTGTCCTTTAGAGCCTTGATAAAAAAATCGACATTGTTGTCTGAACCTGTTGAGGGATTCTGCTCCACAGGTTCAGGGCCTGATAATTCCCCCTTCGGTGAATCATTTTCCTGTGGAATCCGGCTGATTATAGTTGACAAAGCCTGGCAGAATGATTTGGTTACTCTTATTTTTGGGAGAACAAGATCAAACCCTGCATTGATTGCCTCGATCATTTCCTCCTCATTTCCCCTTTCAAACAGGATAATAAATGGAATTGTATCTCCTGAACATCTGATCTCTCTCATTAGTTTAAGGCTCTCACTGATACCGCAACCAGATACAACAATTTCGAAGTGTTGATGTTCTGCCATAACCCGTGCCTCATCGCATGATGAAGCAATCTGGATGAGATATCCAGGATATTCTTTAAATCCTATGTGAAAATCAGAACAAAAAGATGTATCTGCATCAACAAGAAGCAGTGAGACCAACTCGTTCCTCCGAATAGAGGATACTCACTGGATATATAAAATTGCTCCGGATTAGATTGTGTTATTCAAGGCTTTTCAGCCTTCTGATCCAAGCCGGTATATACCATGCTGATCCACCTTCAATAATACAGAGAAATAATAATGGTCTATCTCCAGAAATATCTTGAAGATTGTGGCTGCGATCCCGATCTTGTCCAACTTATCCGTCTCATTTCACGCCAGATGGAGCCAATCAGAAAGGCGTTTTTCGATAACCAGTTTTATGAACATACTCTGAATGCTTCGGGTGAAGTTCAGGCCGCTCTTGATAAATGGTCTGATGCGCATCTGATTAAAGTCATCGGCGAGTCCGGCTATGTCAGGGAGATTGCTTCAGAAGAGCAGGAGGATATCATCAGGTTTGAGAACTCCAAGCGTGAATATGCAATGGTTATGGACCCTCTCGATGGTTCATCACTCATCTCCACAAATCTTACTGTTGGAACCATTGTAGGAATCTATGAAAACGGTGGCGTCATGCAGAAGGGTTCAAATCTCAAGGCTGCATGTTACACCCTCTTTGGTCCGCTGACTGTTCTGGTTGTCTCTGTTGGGAAAGGCGTACAGAGTTTTGCCTGGGATCCCCAGTCTGAACATTATTACCTTCTGAAGGACTCGTTTATCATACCTGAAGGGAAGATCTACGGGACCGGAGGAGTCAGAAAAGATTATACGCCTGCTCATGAAAAGGTCATCAATTACTTTGATGATGAAGGATTCAAGGTTAGGTACTCAGGTTCATTTGTTGCTGACTGTCACCAGCTCCTCGTGTATGGTGGTATCTATACCTACCCTGCCCTGAAGAAGAGTCCGAATGGAAAGTTACGTCTGCTCTTTGAAGCAAACCCATTAGGATATATCATCTCTCAGGCGGGCGGTGCCATCACAGATGGATATCAGAGTCCGCTAACTATTCAGCCCGAAGAAATTCACCAACGAACTCCTATCTATATCGGTAGTGCGGGAATTATTAAGAAGATCGAAGAGATCTACAAGGATCAGTAATTTTCTATACCTTTCCTGCTTCATTCAGGAACCTTTAATATGCCAGCGTCCCTCACCTAAGGCAGATGGTTAGCAGCATTGTCCTTCCAATAAAAAAGGTATATTCTCTCGTTGATAGTACCATTTCAGTGGAGATGAAAGACGAAGGACGGATCTTCCAGGGCACGCTGGTTGCCGTTGATGAGTATCTGAATCTGCATCTTGAAGATAGCATCGAGACAACTGATGCAGCAAACAAGCGGGAGCTTGGTTCACTTGTCATCCGGGGAAACAACATTCTTTCGATTGCACCTGTAGTCTGAACTGATCATGACTGGATCTGAAGAAGACGCTTTCCGATTGATTGCATCCCAGCCTGATGGTGTTCTGCAGAGTGAACTCTGGAAGATGCTTGGAGTTGACAGCAGGAAATGTTCCCGCATTGTTAAAAAACTCCTTGATTCCAACCGGGTTGAGAGGATTGAGTACCGGCAGGATGGGATTAAGACATTTCGTCTTATTGCCAAGAAGGGGCCAGTGGATCCCCGCTGTCTTCTAGCTGGCGAGGAATTAATCCCATGTATCGCGTGTGATCTGGAATGTTCAGTGAACGAGTGTAACCTGCTCCTCGACTGGATGTATCAACT
>QKDV01000298.1 GCA_003251955.1 Methanospirillum hungatei | reverse complement strand
TGGTTACTAGCATGAAGGTACTCATCGCGATACCCCCTGAAAAGTTCAGGGACGAAGAACTTCTTCAACCGGTACAGGTGTTTCAGGAGGCAGGAATAAAGTTTGACCTGGCTTCAACCCATGTAGGGGTTGTTATGGGAGTTCTAGGTAAAAAAGCAAAGGTTAACCGGACATTTGAAGATATTCTTCTGAAAGGTACTGATGAGTACTACGCCATGATGATCGTCGGTGGGCCGGGCACAATGGTTCACCTCTGGAACAACACCCATCTTCACGAACTTGCGCGGATCTTTAATGCCAAAGGAAAGGTTGTTGCCGGCATTGACAATGGTCCTATTGTTATAGCCAAGGCAGGGCTGCTTAAAAAGAAGGAGGCAACAGTAGCTCCGGGCCCTACTATCCGTGAGATGATGATCGACGACGCGATCATCGTGAATAAACCAATAGTGTATAAAGATCGGATAGTCACTGCAAATGGTCTTGAGACTGCAGTAGAGTTTGCAAAACTGATTGTGCAATATCATGATGGGAATCCTGAATTCGTTGCGACTAAAAGTAAGGCTGGATTCTCCTTCTGATTCTGAAAGGTATCTTCATCCTCTTTTTTGATCGCCCGTTTGGCTGCATGAGCGGCTTTTTATTAACCTCGGTGACCGTTCAAAAGATATCTTCATCTTTTCTGCTGTCCAACCCCGGTACTTATGTCGCATGTTCGATCACTTATTTCTCATAACCCGATTCATCTTCTGACAACTTTTTGTTTCATCTTTGCAGTTAGTCTGATTGTTGTAACTACCGGGGTTAGTGCTGACAAAACCCAGACAAACATAACAATTGAACTATCTCCTGCAGATCCCACAGTGAACCAGTCATTCCATGTATCCGGAATACTCACATCAACCGAAGGGAAACCTCTCGGGAATAAACACGTAACTCTTGAATCATCAGAGAAAAGCTCTACAGACTCAGACAGTTTTGAAGTACTTGCAACAAAAGATACCGATACAGAAGGAAAGTATGACTTTTTCCGTCCGGTGGATACACCTCCTGAGTATCTTCGTGTAAAATTTTTGGGTAATGATAATTTTGAACCTGTTACCAGTCCGGTCATAAGTGCCAGGGGAGCCGGAACAGATCACCCGCAAGTTGTCACCGGGAAGACAGGCACTGTTATGATCTATTCAACCCCTCAAGGGGCTGACGTTTATATTGACGATGTTCTGCGTGGTGTCTCTCCATATCACGCAGGGGGTCTTACAGAAGGCACTCATCTTGTTACTCTGGTAAAGAAAGGGTATCTAAACGAAACCCAGGATGTGTACATCACTTCAAAATATGATGCTTCTCTTGATATGACGCTTAAACAATGACATAAAACTCCAGATAGATCCCTCTTTTTCTCATGAAAGGTTTCTTTTCATCCGGGGATCCTGATGGAAATAGCATTTCACTTTTTGGATTGTGCTAAGATCATTAGATATCTTCATGCATGCAGAGACCCAAACATCTGACATTCATGTATCTCCTCAATTCAAAAGCCCTCTGTAATTTTATCAGATATTTTGCGCTAATCTGCATGGTATTTATCGTAGGATCAACTGGGGCAACTGCAGGTCTTAATCAGGAAAAAATCCCGACATCCCTGACCATTGGTGCGCTTCCTGTTGATCCGACAATAAACCAGTCATTTCACATTTCAGGAACTCTCACCACTGCCGGAGGAGAAACTCTGGGAAACAAGCGAATAATTCTCGAATCTTCAGAAAAAACAAGTGAGGACACTGACAGTTTCTCATCGATTGACATGGTAGTGACCGAGAGAAATGGAAGATATGAGTTTATGAGATCTAAGGGTTCTCCCCCTGAATACCTTAGGGCCCAGTTTGTCGGAACCGATGATTATGCCCCATCCACGAGTCAGGTTATTGGCGTCAGGGGTATTGGTACTGATCATCCCCAAATTCAGGAGGGCGGAACAGGGGGTATCATGCTCTCGACAAATCCGCCAGGTGCTGAGATATATGTTAACAATGTTCTCCGGGGAGAGACTCCGAATAAAGTAGCCGGGCTTAAGGAAGGATCCTACATCGTAAACCTGACCAAGGAAGGATATCAGAATGAGACAATGGAAGCATATGTCACTGCTGATCGGGATGTTTCTTTTGATATAACTCTCAGTACAGGATCCAATGTAAAAACCGGGGGTTCATTATTCTCTGGCCTTGTGCCTGGAATTTACGAATCTTCACATCTGGCATACACCAAAGTCGGCAATAATACCTCACAAGGCCCTGATGTGGCAGTAGATGTGGCTAGCGGTGTCATGAAAATTTCAGGGAATGAGGTGTCGGATCCGTCATATATCCATCTGAATAACACGACAGAAACATTTCCAAAAACGAATACCTACAACAATCTTAAAGTCTCAACAATTGTGACAAATAACACTCTGGGCGATGGATATGATGTCATGGTCATTATGACTGATCATTGATTACCTGTTTCCCTTTTTGTCTGGAAAATATCAGTCTGGTGAGATAATGCTTTTCAACCAGTGCTCCAACTTTTAAGGTGATCTGGCAGATGTTTGGTAGTGTCTGCTGTTAATAATGGAGGGTAACTCGTGCAGGTATCGATGAAACTTGAGCTTCGTGATTCTCCCGGACAACTTGTTGCAGCCCTTATGCCAATATCTGACATGGGTGGTAATATCAAAACTGTCATCCATGAGCATGAACATGCTTCAGGCCAGGGTGATCTGAGTGTTGAGGTAGTGATTGAGATCCCCCCCGAACTCCTTGACGGATTGATTTCCCGGCTGCGTGAACGGGGAATTAATGTTCTCAAACTTGGTGAGGAGCGGATGAGCTACAGTCAGAGTGTCATCCTGATTGGGCATCTTGTGCACACCGATCTGGGTGATACAATTGATCGCATTGATCAGACGGGATTTGCTGAGGTAACATATATGAGTCTTGCAATGCCGGCAATAAACGAACGGACATCTGCACAGTTTGTCATCAAATCCCTGACACGTGAGCATATGCAACAGGCTCTTCTTATACTCCGTCAGGTTGCCAGGCAGAAAGAGTTCCTTTTAATCGAGCCGCTGGAGTTCTGACATGGTACTTCGTCTTGCATTACTTGGCATGGGAGCTGTTGGCCGGGGTATCATCCAGGCGGCTTTGGAAAAGGATCTCGGACTGATTATCACTGCTGTAGCAGATTCTAGGTCCGGTTGTATCGATCCAAATGGCCTGAACCTGCCGGAACTCCTTGATAGGAAAGATAAGACTGGTATGTGTGGAGATACAGGCATCAGTGCAGAGACAATAGTAAAGACTGCACCATATGACATTCTCGTTGAGATGACCCCCACTGATGCCAGAAGTGGAGAGCCTGCAACATCATATATCAGAGATGCCCTGCAGAGGGGCTCTCATGTGGTCACCTCCAATAAAGGACCAGTTGCCCTTCACTACCATGAACTAGCCTCACTCGCAAAAAAGAACCATCTGCAATTCAGGTTTGAAGCTACAGTGGCAGGAGCAATTCCGATACTTCAGACTCTTATACATAATCTTGGGGGAAATGAGATCTTGTCCCTCTATGGAGTTCTGAATGGCACCTGTAACTACATACTCACCAGGATGGCAGAAGAGGGCCTCACATACAAACAGGCACTTGATGAAGCACGCACTCTCGGATATGCAGAGGCTGATCCAACCTACGATGTAAAGGGCATTGATGCAGCGATAAAACTCGTTATCCTTGCGAATACTGTATGGAAAAAGAATATCTGTCTGGACGATGTGGATGTAACTGGTATAGATCTTCTAACTGAAGAGGCCCTCAGGCTCGCAGAGCAGCAGGATGCAACCATCAGACTCATAGGTGAGATTATACCTGGAGATAATATATACCGGCTCTGCCCGCGGATCATCCCGAAAGATCATCCGCTCGTTGTACAAGGCTCGCTGAATGCTATCATTGTTAGGACAGATCTTGCAGGGGATCTTCTGTTTGTCGGAAAGGGTGCAGGGTCACGAGAGACTGCAAGTGCGGTTATTGGTGATATTCTCTCAATAAGGGATATTCATGCAGGGGGTAATTGAGCGCCGACGTGCCTATCTCCAACTCATGCGCCGGTTGACCCTTGAAAAGGGATTTTTTACAGTACAGGAGATACAAAAGGAAACCGGAGTTCCCAGAAGTACTGTTCAGGATTGGATTCTCCGTCTAAGTGAAGAAGGATGTGTGGTAATACGTGAGCCACCCAAAGGCAGAACTCCAGCCCAGTATGCTGCAACAAGTGCTCTTCCAAGAACTGCCTGTAAACGGATATTTACCTCAGTCGATGGTGATCTTGTTGAGATTGTCCATGAATGTATGAGCAGTGCATGTGCCGGGTTCTGTGGGTATCATCACCAGCTTGGTGCGGGAAGACGGTTAACTGTAGTAAAAGATGGGACCCTGCTCCGTGAGTTTATGCACTTTGGCGAATGCGATGCCGTTGTTGGACTCTACCCTCACTCTGCAGTGGCAGTAACAGGTGTGTATCTCGAGAATGATCAGATTCTTCAACGAATACGTTCTGTGGGAGGTCCCGCGTTTTCACTCTCCGGGATGATGGGTCTTGCCCGGGGTGTACTTGGTGTGGAGATTCTCAGAGATGGTCCCTGCACTGAAGGTGTTATTCGTACAAAAGCACTCTCCCACCTGACCATCGGGATCGACAATACAGATTCAAAAGATGGGGGTGCAACATTTGCACTGGCAATTGCACTGCTTCAGCATCTTGGCGGGTACTCCGGTGTATTTCCCATAACGCATCACGTAATGATGCTTTATCCAGGCGTTTTCGAGAAGACAGCCGGAAATTCATGCAGTGCCATTGAACTTGCAGTTGAGCCCGGTATGATAGACCAGATCATCTCTGAAACGGTACGGTTTGTCAGCGATGAGAGTGTCTCTCCATCCTGGGGTGTTGCAGTACGTTCTGGTATTCAAATCCCAGAAGACTTAAGGTCATTTGGTCTTACTGCCCGTCGTGAAATAGTATCATGCTTAACTGCCCGGAGTGTAGCAAAAGCCTCTTCTGTTATGCTTACTGGCGGTGAGGGAGTTATCGGCGCTCTTGCGGCAATAGCACTGGTGGGACATCCTGCTCATTTGCTTCTTGATCCCGGCAGAGATCTGCCAAGTCTGTCTTTTTCATCAGATTATTATTCTGGGGATTGATTTTTTTAAGTGAATAAAACTACCAATGAGGGAATACTTTTTGACTAAAACTGTGCTATAGCTGAGTATGGACAGATCTCAGATCATTCCCCGCAGACACACATATCTCACCGTAGTCTGCGTTGTTCTTCTCGCCCTTGCCCTGTTGGTCGCCGGGTGCACCAGCAATGATGCAAAGTCACCAGCATCGACATCACAGTCATCACAAGCAGTTCAGTCTGTAGCACCCGCAGATGGTGTTCAGGATGGTGACCTGGTCGAAATAAATTACATAGGTACCCTCGCAAATGGCTCTGTATTTGACAGTTCTGAGGACCGCGGTCCGTTCCAGTTTGTTGTCGGAACTGGAACTGCAATAACCGGGTTTGATAATCAGATTCGAGGTATGGAGGTCGGTGAGAGCAAGAAGTTCACCTTGAGCCCAGAAGAAGCGTATGGTCAGTATGACCCATCCCTGATTAAGTCAATGCCTATTGACTTTGTGCCAGAGGGTGAGAATGTAACCGTAGGTGACACAGTAACACTGTTTAATGGTCAGGCATATTTCCCGGCAAAGATCATTGAGATGAATGCCACAAATGTGACTTTTGATCTTAACAGTGAGCTTGCAGGACAGAGCCTTACATTTGAGGTTAC
>QKDV01000007.1 GCA_003251955.1 Methanospirillum hungatei | reverse complement strand
CTACACCCATATTCTCTCTCCATATTGATCACCGGTCACTGGCTCTTTCACATCTCCGTCAAACAATGTTGGCGTTTATGAGAAGAATATCATGATGGAAAGCCGGACCGGCATTTCACCTGATGTATCTATTCTCATTGAGTAATAGGGATTTCTCCGCTCGCGGGATATGCGCGGAACTTCTGATGCGTGGACGATATATCCACGAGGATTAAAAACCGCTCGGTAGGCACGTGAGGGGAGATATGATTATGTACCATTCGACCTCTTCCCTCTTAGGCACATGGATTCATCTGATAATCAGTTTCCAAATTCAAATAATGTTGGTGGAAGAGCACTAAACCCATATCTCGCGCTCGCTGCCATGCCCCTGATGCTCCTGCTTGTTGAGGTCGGTGCGGTAATCCTGTCAGTACCGATGATCCAGTCCGGGTATGCTGTCTTTGAAGACCCCTCCTCCCTTGAGAACCCAATCTGGTTCATCGCGATGCTGCTGGGATTCACCGTTGTGTTGCTCATTCTGCTGAAGTATAATCAAAAATGGGCACTCCAACTGCTGATATGGGCATCACTCTTCCTCTCGTTCATCTATGTCTTCACCGGTCTGCTCTCTCTTGCAGGGGCAGGTATGGCCATTGCTACCGGGGTTGGGCTGGTTCTCTCTGTAGCAGCAACCGTTCTCCTTGCAAAATATCCTGAATGGTACGTGGTTGATATACTCGGGGTACTCCTGTCGGCAGGAATAGCCTCAATATTTGGAATATCACTCGAACCGGTGCCGGTAATCCTGCTTCTCATACTTCTAGCAGTCTATGACGCAATATCCGTGTACCGGACAAAACACATGCTGACCCTTGCTGAAGGGGTTATCGAGAACAGAATGCCAATCATGGTTGTCGTTCCCAGAAAGGAAGGGTATTCATTCATAAGGGACGGTGTCGGCGGGGTGGTAAAATCAGAAACTTCTGGTGAGACATCCAACTCCATACCGGAAAAAGAGGGCAGGAAGCCTGAACGGGCTGCATACCTGATGGGACTCGGGGATCTGATTATGCCCTCGATCCTTGTGGTGTCTGCTGCAGTGTTTCTGCCAGTAAAAGGATTGTTCGGATTCTCCCTTCCTGTATTAACTACGATGTTCGGATCAGTTGTCGGAATGGCGTTGCTTCTCTATTTCGTCTCTTCTGGGAGGCCTCAGGCCGGACTCCCGCCACTTAATGGAGGGGCGATCATAGGTTTCCTTATCGGCTGGTTCCTGATCGGGATCTAAATATCCCTGTCTCCCCGGGTGATGAGCAGCTCCAGGAGCTGGTTTTTCAGCGAGGAGAGTTGCCAGAACCTCTTCGACCCCTTCACCGGATGCTGTGGACATCGCCTGATATCCTTCAAGACTCTTAATATCTGATTTGTTCACCACGACAAAAACCGGTACATGAACGAGGCCCTTGATCTCCTCAAGCAGACGCATCTGTTCATCAAGGGGAAATCCGCAGTAGGTGCTTGGATCAAGGATGAAAAGGATGACATCCGCGGTGTTTATGATGGCTGATATTGCCTGTTTCTCTATCGCGTTACGCTCCTCTGCAGGTCGGTCGAGTAGCCCGGGGGTGTCGATCAGCTGAATCTTCTCCCTGCGTTCATACCTGTGACCAATGATCACCCCTTTGGTGGTGAACGGGTATGAGGCGATCTCAGGCTCTGCTGACGAAACTCTCCTGATGAATGAGGACTTCCCCACGTTGGGAAATCCTGCTACTACGATGGTGAAGACATCCTCGATCACTGGGAGTTTGCGCATGACATTCCTGACCTCATTGAGATAGAGGAGTTGATCATCGATCTGGTGAACCACCGATGCAAGGCGTGCCACGGCCTTCTTCCGGGATGCGGTTGCATCCTCGTCGCTGGAGAACCGGACATCCTTGGCAAGCCCGCCTTTGTGATCTTTGGCCCACCTGGCTGCCCATCCTACAGCTCCAAGAGCTTTACGAAGTCGTTCTGTGCCCCAGATAACATCGAAGAGATCCTGGTAAAATCTGGGCAGGTTATCCATCTCAGGAAATCCCTGGATAACCGAGACGAGTTTGTCATGAACCGAGAGGTATACTGCTCTAACAAACTCCTCTGATGCACGCTTCTTCTGTTTTTTCTCACGCATCTTTGCTGCAGCACGGCGTAGTGCCCTGTCCAGGACCTCGTCTGCGGTTGGAACTGTCGGTATCCTTTCGAAGTTCATTGATTGCGGTTTTGTATTGGTATCCATACGAGGCTCTATTCTTGTGGGATTAGTAGGGGTGCTGACTGGATAATCATTTACAACTACGTCAACCTCATAACCATCTCCGATAAACTATATGATCGATCATTATGGATCTATCTCTCATCCAGAACGATATCCTCATCACCCTCATCAGTCTCTATGAGAAGAAGTCGATACCGATCAAAGGGGAGGAGATCGCTGATATAATCCTAAGGAACCCGGGAACCGTCAGAAATCAGATGCAGGCACTCAAGGCAATCGGCCTTGTCGATGGGATTCCGGGACCAAAAGGTGGGTATCACCCGACTGCCGTAGCATACAAGGAACTTAACCTGAAGCGGGACGGAGAGGTGTACGAGGTGAAGATCTCCCGCGATAGTGAGGTAATTCCTGGTGTCAAGGTTGCAGAGATCATCTTCACAACTCTCTCACATGCCGACATCTGTCACGCTCAGATCAAGATCATCGGGAGTGTGAAACTCTTCAATATCGGAGATGTGATCACCATTGGTCCGACCCCGATGAATAAACTGATGATCAAGGGCGAAGTGTTTGGAAAGGATGAGAATGAACCTGCACTTATCGTCTCTATCCTTGAGATGGTCTCTCTTCCAAAGAAACCTATTCGCAGTTATATGACTGCTCCGATCAAGATGCTCTCAACAAGGTCAACCCTGATGGATGCAATTCATCTATTCAATAAATACCGCATTCACGGGGCACCGGTTATGGAAGGTAATTTTCTCATGGGCATCATCACGATGACTGATATTCTCCTGGCAATCGAGGAGAAGATCAGCCTAGAGGCACCGGTAACCGAGGTTATGACCGAGGAAGTAATACAGGCCGATGCATCAGTCCAGATTTACGAGGTGATCCGTAAGTTCAAAGAAAAGCAGATCGGTCGCCTGGTTGTCGTTGAGGATGGACAGCCTATCGGGATTCTGACCCAGTCTGATATCTTCAGGGTAATTCCTACTCACTAATATTTCACAAGCCAGTCAGGCATTACTCCTGCCTTGTGAGTATCCTGAATTTTTTCCTGTGAGTGACGTAGGTGTTATGACAAAAACAGTCACATGATTCAGGGTATCTCGTGAAAAATCATCAACCGGACATGACGTGTACTTTTCAGAGAGTAGCCTGAGTAAGCGATTTTTTTCATCGTAACTATCGACAAACCGGGCTGTGCCCCTTCCAATAACACTCCTGTATCGCATCCCGTATCCACAGGCTGTCGAATGGCTGACAACCCCGATGTCGGTCTCAACGGCAAATGCGACATTTGGATTTTTCTTAAGCAGTTCGATCTTCTCTCCTTCTGAAACAGAGTGAAGAATGAGCTTACCTTCAGACCATACAAAATTCATCGTTACCAGACAGGGGAATACATCATCTACAAGAGCCAGATGGCAAAAGAGTGCGTTAAAAAGAACAGCATCAATCCATCCTTGGTCCCGGACTTCTTTGTCTGTTCTGCGCATGATATGGTTATTCTTTATTCTTCTCGATCACAGCGATCAAACCTGCACTGATAGCTGCGATCTTCCGGTCATTTCTGAGCGGTGTGGCAAGCTGGGTCATCCTGGTTTCATCTTCTTGGATGTACCGCTTGAGGGTCTTAGAGATATGCTCCTCCTGGAGGAAATGTGTGTGAGTGTTCCCTGATATGAACTCAGGGTTATGCATGATGGCATGGTGAAGCGGAAGGGTCGTCTTCACACCAAGGATCACGTACTCATAGATTGCCCGCCGCATCCGTGCTATTGCTTTGTCCCGGCTCATTCCCCAGGCGCAAAGTTTGGCAATCATAGAGTCATAATGTGGAGGGATGGCGTATCCTGCATGGATTCCCGAATCAAGCCTTATACCGGGGCCACCTGGTGATCGGTACCTGACAATCTTCCCAGGATCTGCAGCAAAGTTGTTCAAGGGGTCTTCGGCATTGATACGGCACTCGATGGCGTGTCCCCTGATGGTGATATCCTCCTGTGCGTACTCAAGGGGATCTCCTGCTGCAACCAGAATCTGCTGCCTGACAAGGTCGATACCGGTAACCAGTTCGGTGATGGTGTGCTCAACCTGGAGCCTGGTATTCATCTCCATGAAGTAGTAGTTCCCGTTATCATACAGGAACTCAACGGTGCCCGCGTTCACGTAGTCAACCGCTTCAGCAACCTTCAGGGCAGACGTGGTCATTCGTTCACGAAGTTCATCGGTCATCACAGGACAGGGTGCTTCCTCGATCAACTTCTGATGCCTGCGCTGAATTGAACACTCACGCTCAAACATGTGGAGATTGTTGTCATGCTCGTCGCAGAAGACTTGTACCTCTACATGCCTTGGTTTCTGGAGATACCTCTCGATAAAGACTGTCCTGTCACCGAATGCAGACTCCGCGATTCGCATAGCCCCTTCGATCGCCTGCTCGATTTCCGATGGGTCGTGCACGATCTGCATCCCGATCCCACCACCACCTGCACTGGCCTTCACGATGACCGGATACCCGATCTCATCTGCAATCTTTGCTGCCTTGCTGATATCGTCGATCCCCCCGTCAGTACCTGGAAGAACAGGAACCCCCGCATCCTTCATCGTCTGCTTGGACCTGATCTTGGATCCCATCGCCGAGATGGTCTTCTTCTTCGGGCCGATGAACGTGATACCTTCCTCTTCACAGAGTCCTGAAAATGCAGCGTTTTCTGCGAGGAATCCATATCCTGGGTGGATAGCCTCAGCACCTGCTGTCTTTGCCACCGAGATGATCCGTTCCATGTTGAGGTAGGATTTGGATGGTGGTGCCGGCCCTACTGGAAAAGCCTCGTCTGCATAATGGACAAAGAGTGAGTTCTTGTCTGCTTCAGAATAAACAGCGACCGTATCAATCTCGAGTTCGCGGCACGCCCGCATTACTCGGATTGCGATCTCTCCCCGGTTAGCGATGAGTATCTTGTCAAAATACTTCATTCGATCACCATGAGCACGTCGCCGCTCAGGACCGTGTCGCCGGTGTCAACGAAGATGTCGGCTACGACTCCGTCACGTGGGCTGGTTATTGGGTTCTCCATCTTCATGGCCTCAAGGATGAGCAGGGTTTCTCCAGCCTTCACTTCGTCCCCACGCCCTACTTTCATCTCAAGAACCATCCCCTGCATGTTGCTCTTGACCCCGCCAACCATGTCCTGCTTTGGTGGACCTGATATCTTTGGCTTATCAGTTGCCTGCTGATCACCTATGGCAAGGATCCTTACCGTGAAGGTCTCACCATCAACCTCAACCTGCATGGAGTCTGGCATCTCAAAGCCTGAACTCTTCTTTGAAGAACGGGTCGGGATCTTTTCTGCCTGGCGCTCACCCTTCAGGAATGATGGTGCGATTGCCGGATAGAGGATATAGGTCAGTACATCCTCTTCCTTCTTGATCAAGCCCGCTTCCTCTGCCTCTTTTTTCATTTTGGCATACATCGGCTCAAGAAGATCAGCAGGACGTTCTGTGATGACCTCTTCATTGCCGATGATCAGGTGACGGATCTCATCAGAGACCGGCCCGGGTGAGCGGCCGTAGAGGCCTTTTATGTAATCCCTGACCTCCTTGGTTACGTTCTTGTACCGCTCTCCTCCAAGAAGAACATTGAAGACAGCCTGGCTTCCGACGATCTGGGAGGTGGGGGTCACAAGAGGGGGATACCCAAGGTCACGC
>QKDV01000018.1 GCA_003251955.1 Methanospirillum hungatei | reverse complement strand
AGTTATCATGCAAATGGTGCAACAGGAATAAAATCTCTCACGGTTGCTGTATCTGATCCTTCATCTGTCGGTCCGCTCTATGATTCGCTCCTGTCAGGTGTTTCAAAAAATAAGGCTACTGATGAAACAACATATACACTCAATGGTTCGTCGATCTCAATAATAAAAAGCCTCAATACAACCTTAAATGACGGTCCGGTAAACCTGGAACTGAAGGAAGGCAATGGGGAGACCCTATCCCTCCAGGACCTTTTGATCTGATTCCTTGATTATTTCCTGCTGCCGTCTGTCAATATTTCACAAAAAAAACATTGTCTTGGGAACGAGGATACAAAAAGAAAAAAACTGAAGTTCCCTTTACATGTTGTTTTGTCTGAAAAACGATGGAAAAAGCTCTTCTTTTCCCGGAATCCGCAGTGCAGCCCAGTATTCATCGATAAAATCGGTATCAACGAGCAGATCGATATATCCCATCTTCTCAGCAATCTGAATCGCCCGGTCCCGGGAATTTATTGAGATCAGTGCGTGGTAGGCACCGGTTAGTGATCCGTTTCCTATCCTGTGAAACTCTGCATGTGGAAACTCTGGTATGATACCAAACTCGGTCAGCTTATCAATTGACCCGAATGTTCCAAAAGCACCGGCTAAGTATACATGTCTAACATCTTCGATCTTAACCCTGTACTTCATCATGAGCACGCTGATGGCTCCGCAGGCTGCAGCCTTTGTGTCCATCAGGTACGCCATATCCTGCTTGGTGATCATGATGTCGCGCCCGGTGCCTGTTTTTTCGGCAGGAACCAGCACGTATCCGGGACCATCTTCTGTATTCTCCACTCCCGGAGCACCTTCAACGATCTTTCCGGAAAAGTCAAGTATCCCGGCCTTTGCCATTGCGGGGGCTGCATCAATAATTCCGGAACCGCAGATTCCTTTGGGCAGGGTGTCACCAATAACCCGGATGGCAGCCTCACCGGTTGCCTGATCAATGGTGACATGCTCAATCGCCCCGAGCATTGCCCTCATCCCGCATCGAAGCCCTGCTCCTTCAAATGCCGGACCCGATGCACAGGAGGTCGAGACCAGCCAGTCTTTGTTTCCAAGCAGAATCTCACCATTAGTCCCGAGATCGATGAGAAGTGAGAGTTCTTCTGCCTGATCGATACCGGCCGTTATCAGGTCTCCGACTGCATCTCCCCCTACAAACCTGCTTACTGCAGGTAGGCACCAGACCCATGCTTTCGGGTGAATCCGAAGTTCAGCTTCATCAGCCCGGATCGCTATCGGTGTTGTTGCAACCTCTGCGTCCACGTAATCGAGGGGCCCTGGATCAATTCCTGCAAAGAGCCAGCACATGACCGTGTTTCCACCAATCGAGCAGTCAATAACATCTTCAGGATCTATCATTGCCTCGGTTGTCAGCCTGCTGATAGCCTCGTTAATACTACCAATGGCAGCAGACCGGAGAGAAGCAAGTCCTGAAGGGCTGCGTCCAATAGTAATCCTGGTAACCAGTTCTTCACCATGTGTGATCTGCCTGTTCAGTGCTGAAGCACGGGCTACGATCTTTCCGTTCTCCAGATTAACCAGAAGAGCTGCAACGGTTGTCGTCCCGAGATCAACGGCAACACCATACATCCTTATGGGAATCTCTGCTCTCCTGGTTTCGATCACTTCGGGAATGCCACCAGCCGTGGTAACGAGTACAGCAACAGGTCCTTGTGAAGCCATAATCTCTGCAGAAAATTCCCTGCTGATATGAGGTTTCACCCCGGTGTAGCCTGCAAGTCGTATCGATGGCCCGAGAAGAGCAGACGGTCCATCCCTGATGACCTGGACCTGGTACCAGGAGACTGCCGGTTTTAGTTCCAGATCTCTGACTTCTGAGGTAAGCAATATCTGTGGTTGATCGATTCTCGATTCAACCGGAATTGTAAATTCCGCGTCAGACCAGACTTTTGTGATACAAGCCAGTTTGTACCCCTGTCTCCGCTCTCCAGGGCTGAGGCACTGGCAGCAGATATCCTGATCTTCTGAGCAGTCACCCTTAATCCTGATAACCCGGCATTTCCCGCACTGGGCTTTTCCCCCACATATTGCTTCGAACTGTATCCCTGCCTCACGGATGGCGTCAAGTACTGTATGCCCTGCAGGCATGGTTATCATCCGGCTCATCGGGTTGAAAAGGATCGTCACAGGTTTTCTCCCGTGTTGATCTTTCTGCGTTTCTGTCACGATCAAAAAAGTTAACTGTCTTCTCGCGGAGGCCAGTGTTCGCGGAGCAGTTTTCCTATCCCTGATGAGTCACGGGGACCGACCATGATTCTCCATCCGCTTGCTTCTTCTGTCTCTCCTGACAGGCGTGCAGCAAGACCTGGCAGGATAACATGCCTGTGACTGACTTTCTCTTTAATGCCAGATTCATGCAATGCATCAGCGATCTTCTCGGCATTGAGGTATCTGCCAGCAACCGCTGCCTCGACCGAGAGCCCTCCGGTCTCGACCACAATCAGGTAACAGTCGATCTTTGCAGATTTGATATCTGACTCGACGGTGAAGAAGGTCAGTGCGTAGTTCGAGGTTATGAGCACCGGTGCATCCGGGCCGGGACTACCGAATGTCCGCATACCTGGATCAACTGAAACCGGTTTTCGCGGATCAGTATAGAGACCGAACCGCCAGATGAGCTGGGGAAGCACTGTCCAGCCTTCCAGACTGTGCATGATAAGCAGGTCAGCATACCGGGTCATCAGGATCGAGGCAGTGTAGGCCTCCTGCCACCGGTTCTGATCTTCACTCAGCTCCTGGCCGGTCCAGACAGCGATCGGCGTGCCGAGGATTGGAAGGCCGAACAGAGGATCCCCATCCTTGCATGCTGCCTTTCTGATAGCAGTGAATGAGTAGACTGTTCCGGCAAGTCCTTCGTCTCCAAATGTTCCCGGATCCAGCACAATCTCGGTGATTCCACAGGATTCAAGGGTTTTAACAAGGGATCGAAGGAGTGTGAGATCTCCCGGGGCAGCAGCCACTATGGGGCATCCATACCTGACCGCAAGGTCCGCCATCTCTTTCCAGTTATTCCTGGTTGCTGCATAGATAAGAGGGCGTCTGTTGCCTGCAATATCAAGCCCTGCCTTTATCACATCCGGGTTATGGGAACAGAGGATAAGAGGAAGATCAGTACATTCAGCGACAAGTTTTACCGTTGATCCAAACCGTTCTGCATCACCGGTTACAGACCTGACCGCTACTACATCTAGGGAGAGGGTCCTGCCGATGTATCCATATGTGAAACCGGTGATATCGTGTACTCGTGCCTTAATCTCCTTCTCATCCATGTCGTCAGACACATCGATAGCGATCGGTGGCGGGAACTGGTATGTGAACTCATGGCGTTGAAGGACGTATTTTCCCCCAATCGTGGCAGTCTTCCCGGTCCCGAAGGTGATTGCCTTCACCGGTGGTGCGAGGAGTTCTGCTAGTTGGGCATATGCATCCTTATGTTTGCTGTCCAGGATTGGTGTACACTCATCAATTACTGCCTCTCCGTTGACCACCCGGGTGGCAAATGCCATACAGTTCGGGACACCGCACTCTCCGCAATTTGTCCGTGGCAGAAGTTTGTACACATCAATCGGACTTATCTCACGAATCCCTTTCTTCTTCTCTGCCATGCTACCTCCTCATATCCTGGCATTCACCCACGAAGCTTCTGCTGCCTTTGCTGCTCCTCCGGCTATCAGCCTAGATGACACGTCCCTCATGGTTGAAACTGCAAGTGGGTGCATCATCAGGAAGAGATCCACTCCTGCAAGAAGGAGTGTCAGACTTCCGATGGTCTCCCATATCGGACCCCTGAAATCAGGAGAGCCAAATTTTGGTCCGAGATCCATCCATGCCTCACGGGCAGACCAGGCATTCGTGGCTGCTGATATGGTCGGGTGCTGCAGTTCTGTATCTCCCATGAGTCCTGCAGTTCGTGCCCGTTCATGGATCGTGAATGAGTATTCAAGTCCGTACCCGAGTGCTACTGTTGTCAGGTCATTCAGGATTCGATCAGCTGGGAAGAACTGGTACAGACGCCTGTTCAGCTCCTTGGCACTATTCAGGTCGAGACCGGTAAAAGCCAGGATGCAGTGACCATGTTTGTCCGCTGCTTTTGCGACCGGCTCAAGGGTCTTTGCATCAGCCATATCTGATGTGACAGAGTTGAGGAGAAGCCGCTCACCATCTGCCATCTCTGCGATCTCAATAAAGGTCTGTGCATCCTTCTTCGGGTCACCGCATCCGCCGATGATGACAGGGACATCAACTGCCTGGAGCACATCTTCAACAGTCCTTGCAGCCTCCTTTGGGCTTGCATCATTGATCAAGGGGTCGGTGCTGAGCAGGTGAACAGTAACCATGTCTGCCCCGTATTTTTCAACGTTCATCCGTGCCCATGCAGCCGGATCGTCAATTACCTCCGTGAGGTGACTCTTCAATGCCCGTGGCATTGGAAACGGGGTATCAAATACATCCATCGCAATGACAGGTGGATGAACCTGCTTTACCCCGGGATCGGTGAAGGGGGGTGAACGTGCTCCACCTACCGTCACAGTCTTTCCCCTGCTTCCACCTTCGCATTTTGTGGCACCGAGCGTGACCTCACGAATACGAGCCGGGTATGGTTCAGGAACTGGTGTGAACGATTCCTGCAGGAGTTCTGTTGGCCATTGTGATCGATCGATACCTGATGCTGAATCTGCAGCTGGCTGTGTCCCGGCAAAAGGAAGACCCGGAAGACAAATCGGTGCTCCGCCAACCGGGATTGTGAGCTCGAGTTCTGCAAGATCCAGCTCTACATTCTCCAGAATTATCTCCCGTCCGGAAAGGAGTTCTGCAATCCCGGGTCCCAGGAGCCGTAGCAGTCCTGAAATATCAGGCTCATCTCCCATTACTTTCTCCCTCCCTTTTTCTCTTTATCGATAGGTCTGATGATCACCTTTTCAGCGTAAATCTTAGCGTTTTTCAGGATGATCGTCACCCCTCCGGTTGTTATTGGCAACTCTTCAGCGACAAACACCGGTGACTGTCCTCCATGAGTATATGATGACCCTTGTTCTTGCCCGGAAGGCTCCTCATCTTTATCTGTATTATCTGTAAGAGATGGCCATTTCTCTACAACCGGATGACCGGTTTTTTTAAGAAAATCTTCCAGTGACTGGACATCTGTTGCATCTGCTTCGGTGGCGATCTTTTCAGCGATATCATCTGGTATGAATCCGGCCAGACTATCCTTGATCTCTTTTGGCATCCAGACGATGGTGTTCCATCCACCATCAGCCCGGAGGAACTTCCTGGATCGCATGTACTCGAGTGAGATTCCATGAAATCCCTCAACCTGCCTGCCTCCGGCGGTTGAATCAGCGAGGGTAGAGAAAGGCAGACCGTTCACGGTTGGACCGGGAAACCTGCGGTGAACAATTCCGAACCCCTCTACCTCGGGGATATAAAATGCGATGGCCTCAAAGCAGCCGCATGATGTATGTGGGTAACCGAATGCAGAGTAGAGGTAAACCCGGTTCACCTCGCCCATTGATCGTTTCTTGGCGTGTTCGTTTATACCGGAGTACTCGCCTTTTTCCGGATCTACACAGTTCTCTTTCGCGATTGGGAATATCGGACCTTCAGGGTCCATCCGGGCTGCCGCCCGGCCGTCAAACCAGCTGATCGCTCCGCAGTTTGCATACCGTTCCGGGGTGATGACGCAGATATGGGTTGGAGCAAAGGACTGGCAGAGGGCACACCCATAAAATGTGTCCACCTCTTCATCAGAGAGCCCCCGTGCACGAGCATCTCTTGCCTCATACCGCTCCCGTGCCATCGTATAGAGATTCTCAAAATTTTCACCACCGGTCAGGAAGGTGATCTGGATCTTCTCGATGAGTGCCAGTTCGCTCCGGTACAGACGTTCTAATGCCTT
>QKDV01000301.1 GCA_003251955.1 Methanospirillum hungatei | reverse complement strand
ATCTAAAACCTGAAGACTGTATCAGGGATAATAATTCCTGGGTCTGATCAGAGGTTCATTCATGTGTATTGCTGTTCCTGCAGAAATAATTGAGATAAAAGAGAATAATGTTGCGGTTGTTGACTTTGGCAACCTTAAACAGGAGATCCGGATAGATCTTATCGACGCAGTGGTTGGAGAATTTGTTCTGGTTCATGTAGGCTTTGCAATCCAGAAGATTGATCGTGATGAAGCCCTAGAGACGCGTGAACTATTTAAGCAGTGTTACGAAGCCATTGGCGAAGAAGCATTTCCAGCCTGAACTTTTTTTTCGTAAGTTTTTTGTTCCTAGAATTATACTCAACAGGTTTTAACTTATTAGAGAGGGAAAGGCCTGTGAGATCCCGTTTATCAGAAACTGAACAGCAATTGCCATCAAAAGTATTCCCATAAGCCTGCTTACTACCCGGTACTCTCTCTGACCTATTCTGGTAGTGAACTTTTCTGAAAAGACAAGGAGTAGCCACGTCAGAATCATTGTAATCAGAACTGATCCAAGAATAATTCCAAGATGCACAGGGTCTGTCATTACAGAGGAATTTTTTGATAAGACAATTACTGTGGTGATAGTGCCCGGTCCTGCAATCATCGGGAAAGCAAGCGGCATCGATGAGATCTCGTCTGCCTCAATACTTTCATGTTTTTCGGCTTCAGTCACCCTGGCACGTGGTGTCTTGGCATAGACGATCTCCATACCTATACCAAAGAGAAGAACACCGCCGGCAATCGTAAACGCTTCAATGGTGATACCAAATAGCGACAAAAGGCTTGAACCGAACAACGTGAAGAATATCAATACAATAGTTGAAAGTCTGCAGGCAGATACAGCCACTCGTTTCCGGTTAACCGGATCCATATGCCCGGTCAGGGAGTGATAGACCAGCATAGCTCCAATCGGGTCAACAACAATCAGGATAGAAGATAGAGTAAAAAGCGTGAGACTGATAAGATCATCTGTCATGAGAATCTACAGCCAGGTTTAGTAATAGACTATACCGTTTGGTATCTTACAAACATTTTCAAGATGTTGTACCGATTGGTTTGAGATGATAGTCAGATTTGGAATCGTGGTTCCAAAATTATGGGCAGGGAACCAGTAGAGACCATCACCATATACAGGTTTGGTTTCATAAACCTTCAGATCAGCAGAATCAAAGTCCATCCGCTCAAGTGTTGCATTTTCAAAGTTTAACAACGAAAAGAGTTTGGTCTTTACATCGTTCTCTCCGAACATGAGGATAAGAAACCTGAATGCATCATCAAGAGCATAAGTTACATGGACATCGGCATACCCGGGTTTCAGGTTTATTGTAACATTGTGAATATCGATATATCCATGTGGTTCAGGCTCTGAAGCAAGCGTATGAGTAGTCCCGAAAAGGATAAAGAATATAAGGAGGAACGCCAGCCAGTTCCTGATCATTCCTATTTATTTCGGGGAGAATACATAAAAACCTTCGGGGAACTGTATTTCAGGCAGGTACCTGGGTTGTATCCTGCTTTAACCCTAGTACAATCTCAATACTTGAAACATTGGTCTTTCCATTCTCAGTGTCAACCTGTTCCGTCGATGTTGTAATGGATATCTTCTCCACGTTCTGCAGGAATCTGCCAAGAGCAATTTCTGTTGTATCAACTGCCCGGGAGATAGCCTTGCCTCTTGCCTTGACAGAGACCTCCTTGGCACCATTGGTAAACTGGGTGACTACAGCCAGCACATAATTCATGACCGGCTTGTTACCCACGAAGATGATGTTATCGTCCTGCACGTATGTCATGTGGCACTGGATTTAGAGATAATCCCGATCACAGATTACTTCAGCGTTCAGGATCGAGGCACCTGCAGCTCCTCTGATGGTGTTGTGACCCATCGCCTGGTACCGGATCCCTGGCCTGACTCTGCCTACTGATACCGTCATTCCCTTTCCTTTCATCCGGTCAAGCCTCGGCTGTGGCCGATCAGGAAGATCGATAAAATCAACGGATTTTACCGGGAGGGTTGGAAGATCAGGGAGCGTGGACTTCCAGGTCCTGAAAGCCTGCTCAACTTTCTCGACAGACTCTTTGATGTCGATCCAGATCGACATTGAATGGCCATCAATGACCGGAACGCGGTTACAACAGGCACTTACAGAGAATGGAGCATTCTGAACTTCGGCTCCATCAAATGTACCCATGATCTTCAGAGTCTCACGTTCCATCTTCTCTTCTTCTCCTCCGATATAGGGAATCAGATTGTCGAAGATAGCCATACCAGGTATACCTTCAAACCCTGCCCCAGATATTGCCTGCATTGTGGCCACCTTAATATCAGAGAACGAAAACCTGCGAAGAGGTGCCAGAGAACAGGTGAGCATGATGGTTGAACAATTCGGATTGGTTACAATAAACCCGTCAGTTCCTTTGTCACGTTGCAGATCGATCATCCCAAGGTGATCGGCATTGACTTCAGGAACAACCAATGGAACATCAGATTCCATCCGGTGGGTGCTTGCATTACTACAGACTCCAATCCCTGCCTTTGCGCACTGCATCTCCACTTCTCCGGCAAGGTCGGCTGGAAGTGCGGAGAATACGAGGTCAACCTTCTTCAGACTCTCAACAGTGGTATCGGATACAACAATATCACCAACTTCATCAGGAAACGGAACTTCCAGACGCCAGGAACAGGCATCACGGTATTTTTTTCCAGCACTCCGTTTTGATGCGGTCAGAACTGAGAGTTCAAAATTCGGATGACCTGCAAGGAGTTGTACAAACCGCTGCCCAACGGCTCCGGTTGCACCAAGAACCCCTACACTGATCATACTGATACATTGGAGAGAATAGTAATTAAAAATGGATGATTTAATCCATTGAAATGGCTTCTGCGGGACAGACATCCACACAGGAACCACAGTCAACGCAGAGCTCAGCGTTTACTTCAGCCTTGTCATCCTTCATGGAGATGGCGACAGCAGGGCATTCGTCAACACAGGTTTCACAACCGGTGCAGGCAGCTTTGTTTATTATTGCAGTCATGAAAATCTCTAATGACTATGCTTATGGATATAAAAAAATTTTCGACCTGATTTTTTCGAAAATCAGAGGCCGAGGACATCTTTCATGCCGTAGATACCAGGTTTCTTTCCGACAATCCACTTCGTTGCCCTGACTGCTCCCTGAGCAAAAACTCCCCTGTCATATGCCCGGTGTGAGAGGGTGACAGTCTCAAAGTTGCTGGTGAACATGACGGCGTGATCACCGACAATGTCTCCTCCCCTTATTACGTGAACACCGATTTCATTGCCCCGCTCGGTCATACCCTCTCGGCCATAGACCTCTTCTCTTGGACCTACTTCTTCCTGTAAAATCTCAAGGATGGTTTTTGCAGTACCGCTGGGTGCATCTTTTTTGTACCGGTGGTGTGCCTCGGTTACCTCAATATCATAATCACCAAGCCGCTGTGCAGCCTCCCTGACAAGAAGCCAGAGAATGTTCATCCCAATAGAATAATTTGTCGAGATGACTGCAGGGGCTCCTCCCTTTGCGATAGCGTCCTTTATGAGTTTTTGTTGATCTGCATTCAGACCGGTAGTTCCAAGAATGATAGCACATCCTGCTGTAGCTGCTACAGGAATATTCTGGGCCGAAGCTGCAGCCACGGTGAAGTCGATGACAACATCAGGCTTCTTTTCTGCAAGGAATGCTCCGAACTTAGCGGCAGATACTACAGGGACACCAAAGACTTCTCCTTCCTGAACATCCACCCCTCCTACCAGCTGCATTTCAGGATCTTTTGTGACGATACCACCTATCGTCATTCCCATACGACCAAATGCACCACAAATTGCGACTTTAATCATAGTGTGCAAGCACCTCCTGTAATTTCTGAACTGTTGCCTCACAGGCTTCATCAAGCGGAAGTCTGACCGGGCCTGCTGCCATGCCCCTTATCTCAGTTGCTTTCTTTATTGGAACCGGATTTGTTTCAACAAAAAGTGCTTTGATAAGGGGTGCAAGGTTGTAATGGATAGTGCGGGCAGTCTCAAAGTCCCCTTTCTTTGCAGCATTATACATCTCTATCATCGGTTTAGGCATGATGTTTGCTACAACTGATATGACACCGCCGCCACCCAGACCTAATATTGGGAGGGTCATACCATCATCTCCGGATACAACAGTGAAATCCTTGTCCAGAGTCAATTCAATGATTGTTGAGATCTGGTTGATATCCCCGCTTGCCTCTTTTACACCAACAATTCCAGGATGGTCGGCAAGTTCTGCAATCAAATCGGGAGCAAGGTTCTGGCCAGTACGTCCCGGGATATTATAGATGACAACCGGTATGTCCAGGTCAGCCAGGGCGTGATAGTGCTTAATAAG
The DNA here is from genome assembly GCA_003251955.1 of Methanospirillum hungatei. GTDB lineage: Archaea > Halobacteriota > Methanomicrobia > Methanomicrobiales > Methanospirillaceae > Methanospirillum > Methanospirillum hungatei_A. The sequence goes on along the minus strand of QKDV01000301.1, from coordinate 1,575 downwards.
TCCTGACCGGTTGGGTTTGTTGTAATATGGACTGATGACAAGGACACCATCGGCTCCGGCATCCTTAGCTGCCTTAGTAAACCTGATGGCTTCAGAAGTGTTGTTCGACCCTGTACCTGCAAGAACAGGGACTTTGCCGCCAGCCTCTTCCAGGGTAACTTCCACTACCTTTTCGTGCTCCGCACTACTGAGTGTAGCAGATTCTCCGGTTGAACCACATGGCACAAGACCGTGGACTCCGGATTTTAGAAGAAAAGCTATGTTGGACCTGAGTCCATCCACATCAAGATCTTTCCCGGCGTTCCTCTGAAAAGGAGTAATGAGCGCAGGGAAAACGCCCTCAAACATGAGGGTTATTTATGCGGTTCTTCCGGTATTTACCTTTCTTGTGATGTATCCGGCTACGCGGTTGCGAACACTCTTGGTGGGGATATCAGTTGATGCACTGACTGCCTTTTTGTTCTCGTCAAAGTCGCCTGAGAACTTTTCACGGTGGTTTTCGAGAAGCTCAGTAGCGATGCCTTTGATATAACTTGGTTTAACTCCCATTGATTATTCCTCTGTAAATTTTGTATTTATTATGCGCGATAAGATCCTATTAATACTTGCTAAAACCCGGGTTGGATTGTCACCAAGAATCCGAATAAGAGGATCTTTTCCCGCACATCCCGTATCATATATGATATCGGGAACACCATCAATCTTCTCGCAGCAGAAGGCAACACCCCAATCGTGAGTTGGGTCCCCCGGTGGTTCCTGCGAACGGTTGAAGACACAGACCTCCATGAGCATTGACTCAGCTGTTGCAACAAACTGGGGAGTATAGCCGATAACAGCCACGCACCTGATGGCCGGGTCAAATCTGATAGAAGTCAGAACCATCCTACAGACCGGCAGGTCGGTTGCTGAGACGATGAAACCCTCTGAGATGGCAACTGTTTCGCGGATTGTTCTCGCACCCACCATAGCATATGCCAGTGATACTCCCTGGGCAGAGACGAATAAAGAATGGTTTATTTCCTTCAGGGCAGGAAGCAGTGATTCAAGTTCACGTATTATCTGTCCCTTACCATCTGAAAGATGTACATAAGGATCCCCCGATTCATGATTGTGGTTCATGGTTCTTACTCTAGCAGATTTTTGTGATCCCCTGCCAAATTGAAAGGCAAATGACAGGTCATATTCTGCACCGGATCAGCATTTACTTATGGTCATGCGCTGATTATATGGTCAGATTATGAAACGGTGGATGCTTGATGCCGTAGTGGGCGTCTTAAGCCTGATTATCTTCCTGGTTGCTCTCATCGTACTTCCTGTTTTCCTTACCGGAAGTACCTCGTACCTCGTTGCGTTGTTCCTGTTTATCGCCATTATCAGCGGTGGCGGGTACATGATTCGGGACGTCAATCCCTGATTGGGAACCAGTAATCCCAGATTTCTTTTTAGGGGCTGTTATCATCCGTTTCTTCTGTTTGTAATAAGTGAGAGGATGGGTCACCTTGCTACATAGAGCATCTGGATGAATGCAGAGTGCATGTGTCTTCATAGTTGAACAGAGAGGAGAAGTATACTCAG
>QKDV01000293.1 GCA_003251955.1 Methanospirillum hungatei | reverse complement strand
TGAACCTCACTCTTCACATATGCCGATAATGTCAGAATCCGGTTTTCATTTCCAAGTAGTGTCTTGATGATAGTAGCAATTGCGTCACCCGGGCCCCAGACCGTGGCCCCTTTACTTGCAATGATCTGCTGACCAGATGTCCTGACCGTTCCCATGATATCATCAATGGGCAGGTTGCCAAACGAGGGCAGGTTGGATATCTGAATACCGCCGATTGTTGTTGCTGACCAAAGAGGCACCATACTCTCCCCATGTTCACCGATGATGCGCGTATGAACTTCACTAACATGAACCTGAAAGAACGAAGCGATCAGTGATTTCAGTCTCATTGAATCGAGATGAGTACCCAGACCAAAGACCTGGTGAGGCTTTTTCCCGGAATACTTGAGAGCCACTGATGTCATGATATCAACAGGGTTTGTTACCATCATGATCATAGACTCCGGAGCATACTTCTGAACCTGCTGTGACAGGTCTGCTACAATCTTTGCATTCTCATAAGCAAGATCCAGACGATCCTGATCAGGTCTGCGTGCTACCCCTGCTGTGATGATGACCACATCAGACCCCTGCAGATCTTCCAGGTCGCAACTCCATCGCACTTTACTTGCAGTCCCGGTTGCAGCAAATGAATCAATGAGGTCACGTGATATCCCATCAAGGAGAGCCTGTGAACCATCACGACCGTACAACTGGATTTCTCGTACGTACGGTATCCGCGATATCGAGAGGGCTGCATACTGACCAACCCGGCCGGTAGCACCAATGATCGTGACTTTTGTCATGAGAATCAGCAAATAGTAAAAATAGGGACACGTTCTCGGTCGACAGACCGTTGCAACCCTGGTCTCAAGCCTTCTCCTCCGCCCCGTAACCCCATGGGCGCCGAACGTTCACGGTAAGTCTGCTCCCTTCCGGGCCTGGACCGTTCCCCGCGACAACAGGTCGTTCCTTCCTCCGAAGGTTGGATTCCTGGCCATCGACCTCATAGGACAGGGTTTCTCCGTTGAAAGCATGGAGAATTCAGGCAGTACGTGTAAGCCTTCCTCGAACTTCGCCCCCTGCGTACCGGCGGTTTCAGGTTACAGGTGACGTCGATCCACCCGGGCTAGTCCCCATTATTATGCGAAGACTCAGGGAATAAAAACTTCCCCTCCCACAGTATTCGCCCACCCTGATAAAAAGGACTGATTTTGTCTGAACTGTTTCTTATTAAAGGGATCAAAAACCGTTAAAACCGGATGATCATGGATTAAAGGTGAGAGCATCTCCATTCGCCCCTGGAACACCTCAACCACCTTCTCTGACCCGTAGCCTTCTGCAACCGAAATGGGATCGTCCTGTACCTTTTCATGTGAAAGATGGGGGAGATCTGTAGAAAACGTACATCCATCAAGTCCTAATGAGTCTTTGTTGACGAGCAGGTTAAAAGCCGAAAAAAAGGCCGCAGCGTACCAGGGATCATTAAGCAGGACATGATGCACACCAAGGATCCCACCAGCAATCCCCAGCGTTCCAACACCTGAACACGCATCAACAAAGATAGACGGGTGTACCCTTCGTATTGCAGCCTCAACAGAACGAATTTTTGGATCGCTTCCATGAGGGAATTCGATATGTGCTGCACCCTGTTTTTTGTATACCGCTACCGTGCCCTTACTGGTAGGAAAGAGATCTGCCCTGACATCACAGCCACAGAGAAGTTCCTGCTCACAACTGACAGGAGGAAGAACATCAGTCCGATCTCCGATCCCTGGAGGATTTGTTCCTTCTTTAAGAATACCTGAAATTTGGGGGACTTCATGATATGCACGGTGCGCGGTATCAGCATCAAAAACAGAGGATATCAGAAGAAGAGAGCGTGAGGGAAGAAACGGAGGGGAGCGTAAAAAAATGCCGGGGTCAATGAGGGGCGTCCCAACAGAGGAGAGGGGTTCATCTCCTGAAAAAAGCCCGGCATCAACCAGAAGAAGGTAGAGCCGGGCATATACATCATCAATGAAAGCCTTGCCACAGCGGCATGGCGGAGGAGGGGAATCATCCGGCGGGCCAGACTTGTTTCGGATTATCCTGTTACAATCAGGACAGGGGGAAAATATTTCATGCCGCCTGCTGGAGAAGTCATGCGCAAAACAGATATGATCTTTTCCACAGACAGGACAATGCATTCAGGTATGGCTACTTAAGAGCTCATCAAATAAAAATTAACCGGATTATGGGCCTGATGCGATTCGAACGCATGACCGCCCGGTTATGAGCCGGGCGCTCTAACCACTAAGCTACAGGCCCAAAAAGAATAACGCCGCCAACAGGACTCGAACCTGTGACATACTGGTTAACAGCCAGTCACTCTACCAACTGAGTTATGGCGGCTCAGAGGTGCTCTATAATGTATGATTAATTAAGATATAAAGATTGTGATGTTTTCAAACTCTGCTTCTCTGGACAAGTGCTCTCATCCCATTCAATAATTCAGTTATTTCTTCGACATCAGTGTCAAGGCTTGTGAATAATTCGTCTGCTTTTTCAGTGGTGAAAGCACCGGTCGGAGAGGCGCGGATATAGCCAAGCCCCTCCATGACCCTTAGGGAGTATCGTATCCGATGCTGGGGAACATTTAAAACTTCAGATAATTTGATGATCCCTATCGGCTGATGCTGCGCTACGGTGGACAAAACCTCAAGATGTCTGCCGATTAACTCGATGTCACCCTTGATCTTCTTTAGCATGGCATCCTCAATCAAGCATTCTTATTCAGCCATTCTTTTGTCTTCAGGTACTGTCTTCTGAAAATTATCGTGAGGAGCAACGCGATAAACAGAGAGACAACAGATCCCGGAACTCTCCAGGACTGAGGGAAGAGAAAAAGAGCGATAACTCCAATTGCAAAGAAGAGGATTACACCGTTCAAAATAACCGCTATGTACCAGAATTTCCATTTGAACTGCTCTTTAGCAGACTCATTCATTATTCATACATCAATTTTATCATAAAAGTACTTGTGGTCTCATCAGCAATGTGTAGAGGATGGACTACCTTGATGAACTCATTGTCCGGTCCGGTGCAACCGCATATTGCATGTTTGCCTCATCAGATGACCCTGATATGCGTTACATAACCCGTTTTGTCACTAATGATCCAGTACCAATAATAAAAAAGAGAGGGGAGAAACCTATCATGATCCTGCCAGTAATGGAGGCTGACCGGGCAGAACGCGAATCAATCGCGCAAAGCATTACCAGACAGCAAGCCGGTTACCAGGAGATCATTACAACGGAAAAAAATCCATACAATATCACCGCAGCCCTGATTGAACGATGTGCAGGGGGGGCAGTTATTGTTCCACCTCATTTTCCTCTCGCCATCGCCCGGGCACTTGAGAAAAAAGTCCCAGTTATGATGGATGAACATTCTGTGATTGCACAGAGCAGAGCCCTAAAAAGCAGTGATGAGATCAACTCTATATCAATCGCACAAAAAGCGGCTGAAGAAGCGATGCAACAAGCGATAAACCTCATTAGGGGATCCACGATACGAAACGGGCTACTCTGGCATGATGAAGAAGCACTAACATCAGAGAAGATCAGGTACACAATTCATTCAACTCTTCTTGCTCACGGATGCACTGCCCATGACACTATCGTCTCCTGTGGAGAAGAGACCGCAATGCCCCACTGTACAGGAGAAGGACAACTTCAGGCATACCAGCCAATCGTGATTGATCTCTTTCCAAGAAGTGATACCAGCGGTTACCACGCGGACATGACAAGGACAGTCTCGAAAGGAGAACCATCCCAAAAAGTATGTGAACTGTTTGAGGCCGTTCGTCAGGCAGAGATACTGGGAGAGGGGATGATATCTGCCGGGGTGAGCGGGGCAGACTGTTACCAGAAGGTCAGGGACTATTTTGACGAACATGGATTCAAAACAGATACTGAAGGGTTCATTCATAGCTTGGGGCATGGGATCGGTCTTGAGGTCCATGAGAAGCCAAGTCTCTCACCCGCAGGAGAAGAACTGAAAGAAGGACATGTTGTGACTGTGGAGCCCGGCCTCTACTACCGTGGAGTAGGAGGGGTCAGGATAGAGAATATGGGCGTTGTCACAAGCAGTGGATTTAATAGGCTTACAAATTTCCCCGTGGAGTTGATTCTTTGAAGGAAGAAGTTTTTGAACGATATGTACAGGCAGGAAAGGTAGCATCTTCAATCCTGCAAAAAGGAGCAGATTTAATCAAACCGGATGTATCACTCGCAGAGACCGCAACCCTGATTGAACAGATGGTCATCGATGAAGGCCTTGGAGTAGCATTCCCGGTTAATATCTCACTAAATGAAGCAGCAGCCCATGACACCCCTTCACCAGATGATAAACGGACATTCAATAAAGGAGATCTGGTAAAACTGGACCTGGGTGTGCACCTGGATGGATATATCGCAGACACGGCTTTGACAGTTGACCTTGGTGAACAGGATCTGCTTGTGGAAGCATCAGTTGCTGCGCGTAATGCTGCAATCGCAAAGGTCAGACCCGGAGTAACAATTGGAGAACTCGGAACCATTGTGGCTGCAGAGATTGGGTCACGAGGATTCAGACCGGTTGCAAATCTTACGGGTCATGGCCTTGATCAGTTCAGGCTCCATATGGGACCAAATGTCCCTAATATTGGAGGAGTCGGAGGAGCAGTGTTGGAAGAAGGAATGGCAATTGCAATAGAACCATTTGCTACAACAGGCTCAGGTTATGTCAGTGACCAGAAACGTGTTGAAATATTTTCACAAATGGCCTGGAAGCCAGTCAGAATGCCTACCTCACGAAAAATCCTGAAAGAGATTGAACCATTAAACGGCCTTCCATTTGCAAGAAGACACCTTAAGACTCCAAAACCGGATCTTGCCCTACTCAGACTGGTCCGGGAAGGTGTAATTCATTCATACCCGGTTCTGGCTGATGTTCCAGGATCATTTGTATCTCAGTCTGAACACACCATGATTGTCACCAGTGATGGATGTGTAGTGACTACCGCATAAACACCGAATAAAAAATAGCACGTTCATCTGTGATCAGCACCAACGATATGAGTTATTGACATGGCCCGTGACGAGGAGATCCTGGACCTGATCGAACTGCTTCTGGCGGCCGAGATTTTTAACCAGAATCAGAATCTGGATATCAATGATCTGACCCCTATAGCACGTGAGGTATATGGTATTCAGAGCATGGAGGGAGAACGTGGACCTGTTGTAGTTTCGGAGAGCGCTCTGCAGAAAGTTCTCGGGATCCCTGATGCTCATTTGAGACTTGAAAAGCATCCACTTACAGTGTATGAAGAGTTCGGACACCGGCTTAGAATAACCACACTCCCAACAGGGTTCAGTTGGTTTATCAAGCACAACGGGGAAAAACGAATCAAAAAGAACCCAGTTCTTGCCTGGTATGCAGAAACGAACAACCTTCTATCAGATGTGTCACATGCTGCAGCCAGGGATCTAAATCCCAGGTTTGAAGACAGTCGGGTGTCTCTAGATCGGAGAATATCCCGGATGCTTGCAGATGATGAGAAACTCAGGGCAGGCCTCGATCTTATCATCATAAGTGCACCGGAAGAAGTTGAACAGACCTTGGATGACATTATCTGTACTCCGGATCAGATTCAACGGATCCTTAAACTGAAGGTTGCCCTGGAAAACCTCGAATTCTTGAGAACACATCAGGTCTTTGATATTGGAAAACTCCTCTTTATCGGTCCACCGGGAACTGGTAAAACATCTCTCGCTTTCGCTCTCTCACGGGTTTTCCATATGCCCATCCTGGAGGTGAGACTCCCAATGGTAACCTCACAGTATCTTGGAGAGACCTCCAAAAACATAGATCGGATATTTGAGGTCGCAAGGTCCCTCTCTCCCTGTATTCTGTTTATTGATGAATTTGATTTCCTTGCAAAAAGCAGAATCGGCGATGATCATGGAGCAATGAAACGTGCAGTAAATGCACTCCTGAAAAA
>QKDV01000195.1 GCA_003251955.1 Methanospirillum hungatei | reverse complement strand
GCGTTCATCTCCGACATCCCCAGTAATTACCGCACGTATTTCTTTTCTACCACCGCACACAGTGTTAAAAAAACTGAGAGTTCCAAGTGGTACACGGGTGATCGTTTCATGCATTCCATTCAGAAGTTTCTCAGATCGATCCGTGTATTCACTAATGCCGGTTATCAGTCCAAGATCCCTAAGAACCTGGCAGGCAAGTCCGTTCACAGATGGAACAGCACCGTCAAAATCATCGCGAATCCTGATAGGAACCAGAGGATCATCAGAACGAGTCGCATAGAATCCCCCATTATTTTTATCCCAGAACAGAGAAATGGCAGTACTTGTGATCATCACTGCATTCTTCAAATAAGCAGATTTTCCAGTCGCCTGAAAAAGACTAATTAATCCAGATACAAGGAAGATGTAATCCTGTGCCGTCCCGGGAATAGTTGTTATACCAGCCTTCCACTGGTGCCAGAGTTCTCCCTTTTCAGTGTAGATAACCTTTAGAAGAAATGCTACAGCCTCTTCAGCAGCACGGATCATCCATTCATTTCCCATAACTTTTCCTGCATACGTGAGGGCTCCGATAGCAAGGCTATTCCAGTCAGTCAGAACTTTATCATCAAGCAGGGGTCGAGGCCGCATTTCCCTGTGGGTAAGGAGTTTTTTTCTTATTTCCTCTATCAGCGGGGAATCCATTGGTACCGAAAGTGCGTCATTCCTCTCCCGTACCCATGTGATGATATTGTTCCCTGGAGGAATACCTGTTTCTCGTGTTACATTGCCGTCTTCTGTAATTCCCCAGATCTTCTCAACGATATTCAACTCTTCAGTGGTCAGTATCTCTTTGAGCTCATGGTGATTCCAGAGGTAATACGCACCCTCCCCGTCAGGGCTGTCAGCATCCTCTGCAGATGCAAACCCGCCACCTGGCTGTTTGAGGGTCTGACAGATATATAGTAGGCACTCCTCTGCTACATTTCGCATCAGTGGATCCAGGGTGATCTGCCAGGCAATAGTGTATGCATACGCGTTCAGAGCCTGATCATAGAGCATCTTTTCAAAGTGGGGAGTTTTCCAGGTACGATCAACTGCATACCGGTGAAACCCATACCCGATCTGATCCCTGATTCCTCCAAGAGCCATGGATGAGAGGGTATCTGTTGCCATATGGAGGGCCTTATCCACACCAAAAACAGCCCAATAATTCATGAGGAATAACAACTGCGGGACTGAGGGAAACTTCTGAGTTCTCCCAAATCCTCCAAACCCGGGATCATAAGTACTGGCAAGGCTTTGAAACCCTGAGTGAATCTCCTCATCGGTTATCTCATTAACTTGGACCGATGGGCTGCTTTCTCCATATGCTCTGGAAATGATCCCTAGGATATGATCTCCGGCCTCATAGACCTCATCTCGACGTTCCTCCCATATCCGGACAATATGGGGAATGAGATCCAGCATACCGGGCGTATCTCCCCTGGATCTTTTTGGAATAAAAGTGGCTGCGTAGAAAGGTTTCAGATCAGGAGTGAGGAATATACTCAACGGCCATCCACCGGATCCTGTCATCGCCTGACATACAGCCATATAGATTCGATCAATTTCAGGGTGTTCTTCCCGATCTACTTTGATGGAAATGAAGTGTCTATTAAGAAGTTCAGCCGTTTCCAAATCTACAAAGCATTCCTCTTCCATTACATGACACCAGTGACAGGCAGAGTATCCAATGGAGAGGAATATGGGGAGATCACGCTCCTTTGCAAGAGTATGGGCCTCATCGCCCCATGGGTACCAGTCTACAGGATTTGAAGCATGCTGCAAAAGATAGGGACTTTGTTCATGGATAAGTCTGTTTGCCATTATTTAACTCAATCATTTTTTATTGATGATAACTTACATCGGTGACTAGAAAAACTTGTGATTGCGAATAGATTAAATAGTGTCGCCAATAAACTCCTTCTACCAATGGATAATTATGAATATTATATTGCGAGCATAGAGGAGATCCTCAAAGAGAACCAGAAGGGGATGACGGTCTCTGAGCTCGCTCTTGATCTTCATATGTCCAGAAATACCGTGGGAAAATACCTTGAACTCATGTATCTTTCAGGAATGGTCGATGTCAGAAACGTGGGAAAGGCAAAATTATACTACCTTGCTCCACGTGTTCCAGTTACCCGCGTGCTCAGTTACCTCTCAGATGCGGTGATCCAGACTGATGATCGATATAGAATTGCAAATATAAATCTATCTGCTGTTGATCTCCTGGGGTCTGATGAAGAGGATCTCATCGGGAGGAACCTACTTGATCTTCTCGGCATCCAGGGGTTGACCTCAGAGATGAGAACACGGATCACGAGCCCAGATCGCGATGTTGCATTTACCGAAGAGATACGTGTTCACACAGATACAAGACCACGACACCTGTGGATGACTGTGGCTGATATGGTGATGTATGACGGCATACTCGGCCATACCTTTATTCTTGAGGATATCACAGACTGGAGAGAAGCCGAACAGAAGCGGCGTGTAAGTGATTTCCTATTCTCTACACTGGCTGAAGAGACCTGGGAACAGGTTTGTATCTTTTCTTCGGATTATACAATCCAGTATGCAAATCCCAGGTATACTACAACAAACGGTAAAGGAGAGGGCCTGACAGGATCAAATCTTCTGGAGCCTTATGAAAAACAGGCCTCCCAGATCATACGTGACTCCGTGGAGATAGTGACTGAAACGTCTGCTCCTCACCGCCAAGTCTTCCCGGTGATGATCGATCAACAGATTCCGAGATGGCTTGATCAACGACTTTATCCCGTACCAGATCACTCCGGGAAAGTTGAGCAGATCCTTGGCATAACACGGGATGTTACCGGCCTACAGGAGGGTGGAACAGCGTCCGCCCTTCTTTCAGTCCTGTTGACCTCTATGTCCGAAGGGGTTCTGACTGTAACGCTACAGGGGACAATCCTCTCATGGAACCATGGGGCAGAGGTCATTACAGGTTATCCTGCAGAAGAACTACTTGGAGGATCGGCTCATACGATAATCCCATCTGAGTTGAATGGTGAACTCAATGTTATAGCCGATGCAGTTCGTGGTAAGACCGTTTGTGATGTTAAGTATACAATCAGGGCCAAAGGAGGGAGAAAGAAGAAAGTGATCCTGTCATCTGCCACAGTTCAGGATCATGCAGGTGAAACCAGCATGGTTGTTCTTATCTGGCGCGAGCCCTGAACCACAAACATTTCCCAATTAATTTTAAGACTGTCCCTCACCACATGCACCACATGAATGAGTGCCTCTGATGAGTGTGCAGATCGCACAGATTCGTGGGGCAGGGTTCGTAACCTTCCCATCACAGAGGTCATTTGAAAGGGACATGATTGCCTTTTTAACCTCATCAGTGAACTCAATCCGGTACCCCCGTTTACCAGAGAGATACTGAGACACAGCTGATGGGGCCATCTCCAGGATGCTCGCAACCTCCTTTTGTGACAGGCCTGTTGCCACCATCTCCGCTGCTATTGCAGCCCTGATCGCCGGAAGAGATTCCCAGACAATATCTTCACAGGGGAGTTTTTCCATATGAATACTCATCGATGTATCATCTAATAAGAGTAATCACACCGTGAACCGGCCGATGACAGGTGATATCATGATAAAAAAAAATCCTAATTGCCATTCCGTACTCTGTATGAGCAATTACGATATCACTACCAGATCCTTCATTTTCCCTGAAAACCAATGAGACATATATGAACAGACTGCCTCTCTTTCTTGTTCTGATCGGTATGATCACCCTGCCGATCGTACTTGCAGAAGAGGAGCAGAACAATACTGAAGAGTATACAGTTCGTGAATATGCACTCATCTCATTTGATGACCCTATGAACACTGAAGAGTATATGAATAATACATCAGTTATGCCGGTCAGCGATGATATGAGTGAGAACCAGACCCGCCGTGGAGGAGAACTCTCAGCTCGCAAACTCTTCCAGTTAAAACAGAATGCCCAGGATGACTACAGGACACTTCGGAATATGTCAGGTGATCCAACCCTGGGTCTCTCTTCAACCGCTGCACAGAGTGTCTCTATCATGTGCAAGCAGTGTGTCCCCCAGAAATCCGGATATTATTAAGAGTGACTGGCTTATCACAGGAACAGAAATCATCTACCGGTTCATTCAACAACAATATCATACACGACATGGGATCTACCAGGGGCATAGGATCTCACAAACCGCTTTTCCATGGCTCTGATTGGAATCCTACTTAATATCGGGGTATCATCTTCTTCATCTGCTACCAGGGCATAGAAATGGATCATACCCCCCGGTTTGCAGAGAAGAGATGCTGCAGGAAGAAACGTCTCCGCCATCAACGGCAGGTTCATGATCACGCGGTCAAACCGTCTGCCATACACTTCAGGAAGACTTGCAGCATCGGCAAGAACAGGGATGACATTTGACACCCGGTTACGGGCAATGTTTTCGATAAGAAGGGAGACAGCTTCAGGGTTGAGATCACATGCCCAGACGATTGAAGCTTTTTCGGCAAGGATGACTGCAAACGGGCCGACACCAGCAAACATGTCAAGCACCTCTTCTCCCTCATTCATCATTGCTGCAATCCTCTGTCGCTCTGATGCGAGCCGTGCAGAGAAGTACGCCTTCTCAAGATCAATCCTGAAAGTTCTTCCATACTCGGTATGGATTGTGGCTGTTGTTTCTTCACCTGCAAGAATCCTGAAGCGTTTGGTTCTGAACTCTCCCTCAACAGCACTTTCGGCAAACAGAGCAGTATGAACAGATGGGCGATCGGCAAGAATTGCTGCGGCACCAATAATATCATCTTCAGCAAGAATTGCAATCCCACCTACCAGTTCGTGCCTTGGAAGAGGGACACGCTGATGAAGTTCCTCAAACTCGGCGAGCATCGATCCCTCACACTCGCTGATGACCGGAAAGAGAAGTTCATCACCATCAGGCCTGATCTTGAGACTCTTATCAAGGGTACCTTCATCAAGTAGAGCCCTTCTCACGGCTTCAGCCCCCTGACGGTTAACCCGCAGACACCACTGCTGCTTCCCCATTCATCAGCTGTTATTGCACTTCGGGTACAAACAGGTATGCATGGACGATTACCTCCGCAGGATCCGGGAAGGGTCTCTCAAACTCTATGCACTTGAGAAGGAACTCCCGCCTGGTGAGGCGGTTGCTGTTAGAAGACGGTTCGTTGAAGAGGAGACTGGCATTTCACTCCCAAAAATCGGAGACTATTCAATAGAACCTGATGCAGTGGTGAAACGGAACTGCGAGAATATGATAGGCACCATTCAGGTTCCGGTGGGCGTTGCCGGGCCGGTTCATATATCTGGAGAGTTTGCAAACGGCCCATATTTTCTTCCGCTTGCAACAACCGAGGGTGCTCTCGTTGCTTCAGTGAACAGGGGATGCGGGCTGATTACGGCTGCCGGAGGTGCAGAGGTGAGAATCCTCTCTGACGGTATGACCCGTGCCCCGGTATTCGCAACCGACAGCGTGGCCCATGCACGCAGAGTCGTTGATTTCGTGAAGACTCATGAGAACGAGATCAGGGAGGCTGCACAGGCTACCACTCGGCATGGAAAACTGACAGACATTCAGGTAACCACAGCCGGAACTTCGGTTTTTGTCAGACTCTGTTTCACAACCGGGGATGCAATGGGTATGAACATGGTCACCATTGCCAGCGAGAAAGCGGCTGAACTGATCAGTCAGGAGACGGGGGCCCGGCTTGTTGCCCTTTCAGGAAACTTCTGTACAGACAAAAAACCGGCAGCAGTCAATGTTGTACTAGGAAGGGGGAAGACAGTCTCTGCCGGGGTCAAACTCACCGACGATCAGATCCGAACAATACTCAAGACCAACGCCGCATCTCTGCTCGAAGTGAATACACGCAAGAACCTGGTCGGTTCAGCCAGAGCAGGATCACTCGGGTTCAACGCACATGCTGCCAATATCATCGCAGCCATGTTCATCGCCTGCGGACAGGATCCAGCCCATGTCGTTGAAGGGT
>QKDV01000070.1 GCA_003251955.1 Methanospirillum hungatei | reverse complement strand
ACATCAAGCCTTTTGCACTGCCTCAGGAGGTCGATCAGGGCACGAGGCAGAGTCCCCGCGGTATAATCACTATACAGACCAATGGTTCGTCCACAGGTGAATGAAGATCTTCGCCAGACCAGATCGGTCTGGTGATCAAGCAGGAGTTCTGGAGAGCCAAAAGAGGTAATTGTTACTTCAATCTCACCACATTTCAGTTCGGTGATGATCTGACAGCCAGGAGACTGCAAAAGTTCCCTGAACCGATCTGATAAATCTGCAGCTCCTTTTTCAGAGCGCACCGCAATGATGCAGGTCCCTGATGGTGAGAGATGCTCCTCAGCGGTAATCTCAAAGGTGGTCCTGTGAGTTGCGGCCACTTCGGGATGCCCCCATGCTGAGAATCGTTCAACTGCCATCGGCATTTATACAGAGATATCTTCCATTGATATTGAATGGATCAGATTGATATGTTCTGCAATACCTGCGACGAGGAGACCGAGCATGAGGTTCTGAGCAGGACAAGCAGCCAGGTTATCAAGTGCACAGTATGCGGAACGGTCTCACGTATCCCAGTACAAAAAGAACCGGCATTACTGCAGATCAAGGCGATTGTCAGCAGAGAGGGAACTTCGTCAGTATGCAGGTGTGAGATCGCCGAGGATGAAGAGGTTGCAACCGGCGATTTCCTGATAGCCGAGTCTGATGACGGAGAAGGTACCGGTGTCGAGGTGATGTCTATTGAATCCGGAGACAAAAGGCTCAATAAGGCCCTCGGAAAGAATATCGACACCCTATGGACGAGAGTCATTGACCAGGTAGTTGTTCGCTTCTCGGTACATGACGGATGGCACACCCTTCCACTCTATGTAAAGTGCGAAGGAGATGAGAAGTTCGTTGTCGGTGATGTGTATGTCATCAAAGGAGTAAAGGCACGGATTGGTCACATCAGGATGAGAAATGGTTCGGTAACCAAAAGAAGAGGAAAGTTTGAGGTTGCAAACACCATCAAACGGATCTATGCATACCGGATCTGACCACCTTATGATGAGGTGGAAAGCTGGGTTAAGGTAATATCAATCGTCGGATATCCGTAATTGATGGTGACATTCCCATCAGAGATTGCCGTTACTGTCGAGGTCCTCAGGTAGGTGGATGGGGTCGCGTTATCTACTGCAATCTGTGGAGTCTCACTGAATGCGATCGGAACCTGCGATCCGACCTTGACATTTGCATAGGAATCACCGGTGATATTTGCAAACTGATCTTTTGACATCGTTCTGGTCAGTTGAGATGCACCGGGAATCTGCACCGTCTTGGTGTCTCCCACCTTCATGCCCACAAGGCCATATGATATTGCATCAAGTTCAGGGCTAAACAGCCCGAAGTCAATAAGACCACCGTTGTTTGACGGGTTCATCACCTGGATTGGGACCAGATCACGGTTTTCAGAGATGTTTACCCTCATTGGAAGTTTATCGCTCATCACAACAAGATTACCGTCTTCCTGAGCATTGAGATAGATATTGGATGCGGTGGTTACAATCGGACGGCTCTGTGCATCACGAATGGTAAAATCGACTGTCGCACTGTTGCCGGGTTTTGCCTGGCTGAAGATATTGAGCCAGGACATCCCAAGCATGGAGAAGACCATGAAGACAGCGAGCAGGACACACGCAGCAACAACTACATATTTTGTCCAGTTTACTTCTTCCTTCTTTTCCACGGACTTATGCCGGAATCCTTTCATCCTTATTATGTCACTCTGCAATATGATAAACATAATACCGCCTTTTCAGACCTGATCAACCGGAAGATCGCAGGAAATGAAAGGGATCAGAAATTGATCAAACTTTACCCGTAAGAACCGAAGTCTTGAAGTCTAACAAGACTGAATTACCAGTAATATGGATAAGAAGCGGGTCAGGGACTACATGACCGCCGATGTTGATACCATCAATATGAACCAGACCGCGCGTGACGTGATCAATGCCATCAGGGTGACGTCGCATGACGGCTTTCCAATCGTAGACAAAAACGTTGTCATCGGGTATATATCAGCCCGGGACCTGCTTTTCGCCCACCCTGACACTCCAGTTAAGGAGATTATGAGCCAGCACCTGATTGTTGCAGATCCAGATATGGCAATTGGTGATGTCGCACGGGTGATAATCAGATCAGGTATTCAGAAACTGCCGGTGGTAAACGAGAAGAACGAACTCCTCGGAATCATCTCAAACACCGATGTAGTCAGATCGCAGATAGAGCATGTTTCTCCAGACAAGGTCTACAAGTTGATGGATACCATCGAAAGGCTCCATGGTATCAAACCTCATCTCTCAAAAGGACCGGTCATGGTCAGTTCACTCCTTCCCACCCAGTCACGAATATACATGGACGAACTTGAAGGGAGGATCTACGAGATTAAAAAAGGGCTCGCAGAACCGGTCATCGTGATCAAGAAACCCGACCAGAATATTCTGGTTGACGGGCATCACCGTGCTGTCGCTGCCAAGAAACTTGGAATCAAGATTCTGGAGGCCTACCTGATAGAAATCACAGAAAATTTTGAATTGGGCCTTGAACGGACTGCACGAACAATGAAACTCAGGACTGTGGATGATATCCAGATTATGGACTATGCTCGTCATCCGCTTGTGGCAGGGACACATCGGTTTGGTGGTGCAATAGTAGTCGGGGGAGAACAGGAACAGACACAGGAAAAAAGAGATTAGGAACCTTCGCACCTGGTATCATAATCATCGTTGAGCACATGTTCTTTGACAATTGTACTGTCTGCAATCACAACATCAGGCCATATACGGGTGTTCGAATGAACAGTCACCCGATTGCGGATAACGCACCTGGGACCGATGACTGATCCGTGCTCCACACTGCATCCGTCTCCGATCATGGTCTCATTATCCACAATCGTTCCTGATACCGAGGTGCCCTGGCCGATCACCACCCGGTTGTAGATCGAGGAAGAGAGGAGCCGTACATTATTTCGTATAACACAATTCTTGCCGATAGAAGTGTACGGACCTATGAGCACATTGTCTCCAATCGAGGTTCCTGAACCGATCACCACCGGCCCGATAATCCTGCTGTTGTTTCCAAGATAGATAGAACTCCCGAAGTCAACAGGCCCCTGTATGTTGGCATTCTTCACATCGAGATCCCCGCTGATATTGGCATACCTCATCTCCTGTAGCTTCCACTTCTCGGCCTGCCTGAGCGAGGCTGGATTCCCAACATCAGACCAGTTTCCCCTTGCAAGCCAGCCATTGAGTGGAACGTTCTTTTCCATAAGGAGAGGGAAAAGGTTCTTGGCAAAATCATACTTCTCTCCCGCTGGAATGTATTCAAAGATATCAGGTGAGCAGACGTACATTCCCGTCGAGGCCAGATTTGAAAATATCTCACCGGGTCCCGGTTTTTCCCTGAATCTGCGGATGCGGTTCTCAACATCTATCTCTGCGATACCGTACTCTGACGGTTCATCGATGCTGATAAGCCCGATGGTGACGAGGGCTGCACTCTTCAGGTGTTCACGGTAAAACTCAAGGAGATTCAGATCGGTAACATGATCCCCGCCAACGACCAGAAAAGGCTTGTCACCTAAATACTGCCTGGCATTATGAACACTCCCTGCAGTCCCGAGTTTGCTCTCTTCATACACGTAGGTAATGTTGACACCAAGCAGAGCACCATCACCAAGCGACTGCTCAATGGCATCACCTTTGTACCCAAGTGTGATGATTACATCATGGAATCCAAGGTTTGAGAGGTGGGATACCAGATGTTCAATGGATGGCTTATTGACGATGGGAATACAAGGCTTCGGGCGTTCAAAGGTGAGAGGACGCAGCCGTGTCCCCTCTCCTCCGCACATAATGCAGACCTTCATGCTTGTATCAGTATATGCCCTGCCCCAATATATGAACTCGGAGAAAAAAGTCAGAGAGTATCAAGGCTGATACCATCAAAGTCCTGCACCACTTCATTCAGATCCTTAACACCAAAAGCCGTTTTAACGGCTGATATCTCAAGTTCTGATGCAACGGCACACATGTAATCGAGCACATCAATCGAGAGTTCCTTCTTAATCTTGCTCTGCTTCATCTGCTCAGCAAGACGACTGATGGTATCAGGATCCTCTCCCCTGAGCCGGGCCAGGCTGATAACACACATATAGATGCGGGTGAGATTTCGATCAGTTCCTGTAATAGTATCAAAGAAGTTCCTGAGAACCTGGGCCTGAAAGATCTCACCTCCCATGTTTGAGGATTTATCTTATGGAAAGTATAAAAATGTGGCGAAGGGTTACTTTGCCGTACTCACGATCTTGATAATATCCCCATCCTTGAGTACTGTTGTCTCTTTGATCCTCATCTTTGTCTTGGCATCGATGGCATACAAAAAGCCCTTCCCAATATCAGTATGAACCTGAAACGCGAGATCGTGAGGAGTTGAGCCGTTCTTCATCAGGAATGCATCAGGAAGCACCCTACCTTTAGCATCGGTGAGGTGGGTCTCATCCTCAACAGGGTATACCACGATCTGATCAAGGAGACCAAAGACAGCCTTGTTGATCATCTGTTGAACTCCGGTACCACCATACATCTCCATGAAACCACGAATCTTTTCAAGTCCAGTCTGCTGTGCAGCATTAAGCTTCACACCATCAGGAATTGTGAAGGTTACATCACCAGGATGATAGATAATCAGGTTATGTTCGGCAGCTGAACGAAGTGCAAGCTCAGCTGCTCCTGATATTAGGCTGATTCCTGCAGCCTTCACCTTGTCTACAAGTTCTGTGGGCGCCTGATCCGCCTTGTTACCTGCCTGGATCATTGGTTTGGAATACTTCAGAAGAATCCTGGCAAACTTTTTCAGGTCCTCGGATTGTGCAGATCTGAAGTTGATACCAGACTCACGCTCTGCATCAATCACATGCTCTTCCCTGATGGAGAGCCCGGCGAGCAGTTCCGCAAGTCCTGCATACATATTGAAGTTTTTTACCTGGGCTTGCCTCTGCATCTTTGACCAGTGCTTCTCGATGATTCCATACAGCCACATCGTCATCTCGTTCTCAAGCATCGGGATCTCTTCAAGTGGATCATGTGAACCAATATCATCAGGGGCGCCCTCGATGTCGGTTGCACCACTTGCATCGATCACGTTGATGATGGCATCAGCCTGTCTGAGATGATCGAGGAACTGGTTGCCAAGTCCCTTACCGGTATAGGCTTCAGGGACCAGTCCTGCCACATCAATCAGGTGGACAGGAACATACCGAATTCCATCAACACATACCCCACATCGGTGCTCAAGGGTAGTACAGGGACAGGGTACACGCACATATGCGACACCCCGGTTTGCATCGATGGTGGTGAAGGGATAATTTGCAATTTCTGCCGGCGCAAGGGTAGCCGCCCGGTACAGGGTTGATTTTCCGCAGTTTGGTTTGCCTGCGAGTGCAAGGGTGATCATAGCTCGTACCTTAAACCTATGCGGTCTAACCGATATGTATGGGGTACTCTACCAAAAAGATCTGGTATTTTGACAAGCCAGGTAGCGGGAACACCCGGGATGCCCTTCAGATAGCATCTGAGCGGGCAACAGAACTCGGAATAAAACATCTGATAGTTCCAAGTTCAAGCGGTGAAACTGCAAAAATAGCAGCAGAGACTCTTCGTGGAACCGGAATTTCCCTGATCATCGTTACCCATGCAGTAGGGTTCTCAAGCCCGGGAGTCTGGGAGTTTGACGCAAAGGTTGCAGAAGGACTCAGGCAGGAAGGGGTGAAGATCATCACAGGGACGCACGTCCTTTCAGGCCTCGAACGCGCGTTCTCATCCTCACCAAAAGTAGGAGGGGGGTCCCGGAGCGAGGCGGTGGCCGAGGCGTTCAGACGGGTGATCGCAGTGGGGCTCAAGGTAGCGGTTGAATGCACGCTGATCGCAGCTGATCAGGGAACTATCCCCATCACGGATGAGGTGATTGCACTAGGTGGAACAGCCAGCGGCGTAGACACCGTCTGTGTGATCAGACCGTCACATACCAACCGGTTCTTTGACCTCCAGGTCAGGGAGATCGTTGCCATGCCACGGGACCGTTAAATATGTCAGGTAGACCATTTGCTGACGCAGTCAGCCTCCTTTCAAAACCTGTGCTCTGGCTCC
>QKDV01000131.1 GCA_003251955.1 Methanospirillum hungatei | reverse complement strand
AGAAGAAGCCGTTTGAGAATTTTGCTGATATCTCAACACGGATCAAATCTCTTCCTCATCCCGAGAAGATGATTCTCAACCGGATTCTGGAAGAACTTCAGGATCAGACGGTGAAGTATCACCTCTTCACCTCACGATGAGTGCGTACCGGGATCAGCACTTCCTTGCTGACCGCAATGCGGTAGAAAGGATTGCGTCGGTCCTCGAACTATCGGATCGACAGGTTCTTGAGATCGGACCCGGCAGGGGTGTACTGACCCGGGCTCTGCTAGCCAGGGGGGCACGGGTTATCGCAGTTGAGCTCGACGGCTCACTGGTTTCTTTTCTTAAGCATGAATTTGGCCAGGCAATAGACTCCGGTGCTCTAACACTAATATCAGGTGATGCCACCAGGGTTGATATTCCACCGTTTGAGATCGTTGTTGCAAACCTTCCTTATTCTGCATCATCCAAAATAACGTTCAGACTGCTTGATATCGGGTTTGAGGCTGCGGTTCTCATGTATCAGAAGGAGTTTGCAGACCGTATGCTTGCAGATATCGGAACCCGGGACTGTGGCAGGCTCTCGGTGATGGTGCAGACCTTTGCCCGTGCAAGCCGGTGTTTTGATCTCCCTCCCGGGGCATTCTCTCCTCCACCAGCGGTGTACTCCACTGTTGTCAGGATAGAGCCACGCCCGCCCCTCTTCCCTGTTGATGACCGGAAGATCTATTCAGAGGTTGTAAAGATTCTGTATGCAGGCCGTAGAAAAACAGTGAGGAGTATCCTGAAGAATTCAGGCAGCATCTTCGGTGTTGAACCGGTTGCACTCCTGCTATCAGAACTGGATCCTGCGATCCTCTCCTCCCGGCCTGAAGAACTATATCTTGAGGATTATGCCACGATCTCCAACATCCTTTCACGCTGATCCCGGGCAGGTCTACCAGCCTGCTGAAGACTCTTTTCTTCTTCTTGATACAGCAAAAAAGGAGGTCCGCCCAGGTGACCTAGTTCTTGAGATCGGTGTCGGCTCCGGGTATGTCTCATCAGGACTTCTCTCATCCTGTAGTCTGCTTGTGGCAACCGATAGAAATCCTCATGCAGCCACAATCGCTCACGCGACCGGAGTGCCGGTGGTTCTGACCGATCTTACAGCGGGCCTCTCTGGGCCGTTTGATCTGATCCTTTTCAATCCCCCGTATCTCCCTACCGAGCCAGCCGAGAGGATAGATGACTGGCTTGAACTTGCCCTTGATGGCGGGCCGTCGGGAAGGGATGTTATCGAGAGGTTTCTACAGGAGATCCCATCTCTTCTGGCACCGGATGGCAGGGTCCTCCTCCTGATATCGTCTCTGACCGATCCTGATGAGACCTATGAATTAATCCGGGCATATGGGTTTGAGAGTCACACGGTAGCAGAAGAGAAGGTAGAGGGCGGAGAAATCCTGATGATAGTTCCTCCACCAAAAAAGCGGCGTCAGACTTTGATATTGCCTGTATCGATATCTTCTCTGAGCAGGTATACACCTGCAACAAGGACTGCAAGCATCACGGCAGGGCCGATGATCTCGATCGGTTCTACGGTTGAGACGTTGAATATGATCACGTGCCGTATCATCGCCGTAAGGCCGGCAATGAGGATTGCCCTTACCGGGACTCGTTTTGTCCGCAGGTAAACGATAACCGTCTCAAATAGTTCGATGATGATAACCGTAAGCAGAATCGAGTATATCACCTGGATGATGCCCTCATCCCAATTCTGGGAGGTAATCAGGGTAATTCCAAGCGATATCAGTGCGACGATGGTGAGAAAAAACGCTAGCACGATGTAAATCAGAACCGGCACGGCGGTCATTATCCTGATCACCGGGGCGGTCTGTTCTGCAAGGCTGTCAGCCATACACCGTATATGGGCTTCCTGAATAAAAAAATCTGTATCGGTTACTGCATGTTGGAGTACCGGTGAATGATCTCATCGATACTGCAGTTTTTTAGTTCGATTAGCGCAGAGATGATCGAATCTGCGAAGATCATCGCTGATGTCTCAAAGAGCGTGCCAAGCGGGGTTGACGGATGCGATATTGATCGGTGTTCTCCTTTGAGCTGGCGAAGATCAAAATGATCAGATCCGGTATGAACACTCTCATCATCAGTCTTAAGGTACACCACACAGGTGGCAAGGTCAGCCATCGGAGAACTCTTCGTCCCTGTGATCAGGCAGAGTGATCCCCCTATCTGGTGGGTTGTTTCGCATGCCTCAAGCACAGATTTTGTCTTTCCTGACCCTGAGAACGCGATCAAAATGTCCCGGTCATTAAATGCAGGTGTGACCGTCTCTCCGACGACATATGCGGTCATACCAAGGTGCATGAGACGCATTCCGAATGACTTTGCAACAAACCCCGATCTGCCTGCACCGAGCACAAATATCCGTTCGGCCCGGTTTATCTCGGTGAGAATACACTCTACCTGATGCTGATCTATCGATTTTGCAACCTCCTCAATACGGGAGATCATTATCAGCATCAGTTCCTGCAGCGGGATACACGAATCCATGTCTGATAACAGAGTGCTGTTGTGTTCCTCAAATATATGACGGAGCGCACTATCCTTTAAAAAGAGAGCTGGGTTTTATTGGTTTAGTGCCTGAAATATCTGACCCCGGTG
>QKDV01000313.1 GCA_003251955.1 Methanospirillum hungatei | reverse complement strand
CTGCATTAAGCAGGCCGTACCCATAGATCTCATCCCATCCCGGGGCGCCTAGATCATCTGTACTCTGGTAGATTATCTGCTTCAATTCATCACGTGGAACATCGGGAAAAGCACTCCAGAGTTGTGCAATCACCCCTGCAACGTGTGGTGCAGCAGCACTCGTTCCTGGGAATGGATTTGGAAAATTTCCTGCTCCACTCACGTTAACGTTGGTCGGGGCACAGATATCAGGTTTCCACCGCTTGGTCACAGTCGGATACCTGATGGTAACCGGGCCCTGGGATGAGTCAGGTGATATAGTGAAGGGAGCTGCAGGCTCTACAGATCCGACCGTAACCACCTCCTCTACTGCTGCATGACCAAAAATCGAGTCGGTAGGATCTTTCATGAAGGCATTATCAACCCCTTTCGCATCGACTCCCCTGATGAAGAGTTCGAGGGTATTTGGGGTTGATGTCTGGCCGTTTCTTACAATCTGAAGGGATACTTTCTCTGCGTTTGGTCCGGGAGGGTTGTATACAAGATGTTCAAAGGGATCAGTGGTTCCATTCTGGGGAAAGTTGCTTGTTGCAAGCACCACTCCTGACCTGGGATCTGTGAGGACCAGATCATAGTCTGTGGATGAACGGCCCCAGGGATCATCCCATTGGAGCGTAGCGATAACCCGCTCATCGGGAAGGAGGGTGATGTTAACTGCACAGGCTCCTCCTCCAAAGTCCTGCAGTGTCTGGTTTTTACCGTATGGCAATCCGGCCTTCCAGGGCCCCTGGTAATGGAGCGGAGCAAAATTTCCTGAAACTGTTACGTAGATCAGGTGAGGATTTGCTTTCAGAATGGATCTGATATGGTCAGCAACATCCCCATCCTGAAGGAATGGCTGCCTGAAAAAGTAAAGATCATCACAGATAACGTTACATCCCGAATTTGCAAGGGCTGTCACCGCGGTTTTGAATGTGTCTGAGCTACTTCCATATGCATGAAAGTAGAGCTCGGCATCAGGTGCAATGTCATGAATAATCTCAAGCATTGCAGTCCCTTCATCACCAATTCCTTCTGAAAGGACATGGACTGCTCCGAGTTCGCCGTTTTTCTGGGAGACATTGATGGACTGTGCACCATTTGCAATCACACCAACCTTGATCCCCTTACCTGCCACACCAAAGACCTCACGTATTCCATTGCTCCTGACGAGGATATCCCCCTGGGTCTTATGCTCATCGAGGTTTGTGGCGATGGTTGTGTCTTCTGTTAAATTATTTGTTGATTGGAAAGGGAGGGATCCAGCTATTACACTACTACTGCCAATTAAACAGAGCAAGAGCAGAGCGAAAACTAATATTATACTCTTCGATGCCATTGCGACCCCCCATAATACAAGGCTGATAAAAGACCCACACCAGCAGGTATTGTATGACTGAATAAGGGTCGTTCATTTATAAATCTCGTGGTTTGCCGAAAAAAAGAGTCTGAATCTGTTCAGGAAAAATTCTGATCCTTGGACTTTTGCTCTCTTAACTGGCAGAACACCATAGCGATAAATGAAAGTGGGAGTGCAATCACAAGTGGATCGATTACAGACCAGGGTAGTCCAAGGATTGTCTGAAGTCCGGTAAGGGCCTGGGAGATACCCAGAATTTTTGCCTCTGCCGTGTGGACAAATGCAGTCCATAAGAACCAGGCAAGAGTCCCGATAAACATACTCCATAATGCACCTGTCCGGGAGGGACTGTGTGAATAAACTCCTATTGCAAAAGCTGGAAGAAATGCTGAAGCACATAGACCCATGAACATCGCAGTAGCCCGTGCAATAATCCCTTCAGGCATGGAAAAGGCCAAAATCACACTTACGACCATCATAACCAGACATCCTATCTGATTTGCCCTGACCGAGAGTGCGCAGGTCTTTCCCCGTCCCCAGATGTCGCAGACCAGAGAGGTTCCCATGGTGTGGGACAAGGCAGATAGTGTGGACATGGCTGCTGAGAGGAGTGTCAGCATGAAGATGATAACAAATATCTCCGGCATTGCCTGGTTGATGTACACCGGCATGATCGAGTCAATGTTTCCTCCGGCGGCATTCACTGCGATCTTTCCGGTGTGCTCCAGAAAGTAGACATTGGTGAGGGCACCTACGGTGAAAGCCACTCCAGTCATCATCAGGATAAAAGGTCCACCCACAAGGACAGCCCGATTCAATGTACGACTATCTTTTGCGGTCATGAATCTGACTACCAGCTGAGGCTGGGCAAGGACTCCGATACCAACACCCAATACTAACGTGGTTATGAGAGTGAACCAGATGGGAGAGCCGAGTTCAGGCATTGATGCCCATCCTGTCATCCCCTGGGCTGTAAGTGATGCAGGTACGAGGTCTGACATTGCAACAAGGGCTGAGTTCGCAGCGGTCACACCACCAAGATATACATAGGTAAGCACCAGGAGTAGAGTCATCCCGATAAACATGATCCCTCCCTGGAATGCATCAGTGTACATGACTGCAATAAGCCCTCCATACATCACATATACGGCTACTACTGCTGCAAATACAATCAATGACGTGGTGTAGGAGATGTTACTCCAGGAATCTTGCTCCTCCTATCAGAACAGCTGCCGTATAGAGTGGCATGCCGATAAGGATGATAAGACCTGAGAGAAACTGCAATCCCGGGCTTTGAAAGATCTTTCCCATGAGATCTGGAAAGGTGACTGCACCAGTCTCCACTCCTTTCTCCCGAGTCTTCTTTCCGAATATAACAAACGCAAGAAGGATTCCGATACCGATGTTGAATACGGTCAGCCAGATGAGGCCCATTCCTAAATTTGCAGCTACGCCTCCAAACCCAACGATCGCGGAGGTAGATATGAACGTTGCACCATATGAGAGGGCGATAATCACCGGATGGGTATCCCTGCCAGCAAGCAGGTAATCCTCGGCATGGTTGGTCTTGCGGTACCCGAGATATCCAAGGATAAGGGTGATGCATACATAAACCAATACGATTGCTAGGGTAACAACCGGATCTGTCGTCATTTATGATCCTCCTCTATTCCAGTTTACCAGTCCGTATATGATACAGACGAGAGCGAATCCTATAGATAGGGCATAGCCGGCAATGATTGCCGGATCAGAGATTCCAAATAAAATTATCATGATTATCGAAGACCTGCGGTAACCTGTCTGCGTTGTCAGTACCTGGGGACCGGAAAATTCCGGTCCCCTATCTAAACACGAAGAAAAATGAGGGTGATAAGAATCCGCCTTTACGGGTTGTACAGATTCGCATCAGTTTACCGATATCATATCTGCTCTTTTGGTATAAGAACTATGGAGATTTTGGTGTATTACTCTCTTCCATCTGCACCATAACTGGTCTTCTCCGAAAAAAATATGATTCACCATTTCATGCATCTTATGGGAAAGAATGTATCGGATACTTTTTCAGGTACAACCTGAGAACCATACCGATATGATGAGGGAGATGCTGCCATTAAGGAGATTTGTATGCCTTCTGGCACTCATATTAATAATCGCTTTTCTGGCTCCGGTTTCGGCTGTGCAGACACAGATGGGATACTTTGAGGTGAAATCAAACCCGCAGGGGGCTGATGTAATAGTCAATGGTGCCTTTGCCGGGGAGACCCCGGTGATCGTTCCGGTCACAGCCATGGACACGAATGCAACTGTGATCAGGGTCATGATGCAGGGTTTCCAAATCTGGGAACAGTCCTATACTCAGAGTATTCAGCCAGGTGGGATGGTTCAGGTTATGGCAGTACTGGTTCCTGTTGCAACCACAGGGACGCTGAAGGTTAGTTCATCTCCTTCCGGTGCCATGGTAACCGTTGACAACGGAAATGGGCAGATGGCCCCCTGGACCTATCTCGATCTCCCAACAGGAACCCATTTGGTCTCCCTGGTTATGATGGGGTATGAACCATTTGTCAGAACTGTTGAGATTCATCCTGGAGAGACCACAGAACTGACAGCAAATATGTCCATTCGCACAGGTTCCGGCACACTTGAGATCAGTTCAGATCCCGGTGGGGCCATGGCATACATCGACGGAGTGTATTCTGGAACAACGAACCTAGTTGTAGGAAATATTCCGCCAGGGCGTCATGAGGTCAGGATCAGCAGGGCTGGAAATGAGGATTATGTAGAATGGGTATCGGTACAGAATCAGGTGACAACCCCTGTGCATGCCACTCTAAAACCCGCAACCGATGCATCTGGTGGTTTTGTGGTTGTCACAACCGAACCCCCGGGAGCATCTGTATTCCTTGATGACGAGTACAGAGGACTAACCGAAACCGGCAGACCTCTTGAGATCTCCAATGTGACACCGGGAAGTCATCGGATATACATAACCAGTAAAAATTACGAGGACTTCGAAGCGATGGTGATGGTGACTGCAGGAGCCATCACGCCCGTGACTGTGCAGATGGATCCAAGTCCGATGCCTCAGGCATGTGGCCTTGTGATGGTAAGTTCTGACCCTGCAGGTGCTGATATCTCTGTTGATGGGCAACTAAAAGGGACAACACCTGCCACTATTGGGACTGTCTGTTCTGGAAAAC
This sequence comes from Methanospirillum hungatei, assembly GCA_003251955.1. GTDB lineage: Archaea > Halobacteriota > Methanomicrobia > Methanomicrobiales > Methanospirillaceae > Methanospirillum > Methanospirillum hungatei_A. The sequence goes on along the minus strand of QKDV01000313.1, from coordinate 4,195 downwards.
ACACCTATTCTATCAAACTTGGTGGATATCAGGAGTACAACTCGTCTTTTGAGATAATACCCGGGCAGGTACTTCAGATTAATACAGTTCTAACGTCAGATACAACAACCGGAGCGACCTGTCAGGGAACCCCCTGGCCATCCCCGCTTCTAATAATTGCAATTCTTGCCGGTGTCGGGTACTTCTTCTGTCGGAAGGCCTGATTTCTCTCATTTTTTGCTCTCCTTAAAAATCTCCTTATTTCACCCGGATTCTCTCTAGGTGGTAACCCTCCCACTTCTACGAAGGTTATTTCCGGTAAGGCCTTGACAATATAAGCGAATATTGCGTTATTCCTGAAAATAAACAGGCCATAACCACCGGGGCTTGCATCAATCAGCCCCTCCCCATCCTGGTTCGACTGCCGGCATCCAGGGCGACCGGGGGAGGAGATACAACAACCATGTCATTCGATAATCCAGCGTTACAGTTTGATGAACAGCGTCTTGCAAAAAGAAATCTCCTCCAGGAACAGGGAGTTCCACTTTACCCTCCCTCTTTCAAGAGAACTCACACAATTGCCCGGATACGGGAAGTGTTTGATTCGGTAACTCATGACCCATCTCCAGAGCAGGTTAGTACTGCAGGCAGAATCTACATTGTCAGAGATCATGGGAAGACCTTTTTCTGTGACCTCGGAGATGAATCCGGAAGGATTCAACTTTACATCAGAAAGGATTCACTCCCTGAAGGGAAGTTTGCAGTGTTTAAATCGGGGATTGAGCGTGGGGATATCATCGGTGTCACTGGCCGGGCATTTAGAACTAAGGTCGGTGAGATTACTCTCTGGGTGGATGACTTTGAACTTCTAACCAAGGCTCTCTGTTCACTTCCAGAGAAGTTTCATGGGCTGACAAATCTAGAGAAACGATATCGCCAGCGGTACCTGGATTTGATCGTCAATGAGGAGAGCAGAGAGACATTTAGGATAAGGAGCAGAATCCTTTCTCGTATTAGGAACAGCCTGACCTCCCTTGGATTCCTAGAGTTTGAGACACCGACTCTCCAACCAATCTATGGTGGTGCTAATGCCAGGCCTTTTACGACTTACCACAACTACCTGGAGCAGAAGCTGTACATGCGGATTGCCCCGGAGCTCTATCTGAAAAGGCTGGTTGTTGGAGGGTTTGAGAAGGTCTTTGAGCTAGCTAAGAATTTCAGGAACGAAGATATCGATACTAGTCATAACCCCGAGTTTTCAATGGTAGAGATCTACCAGGCCTACGCAGATTACCGGGATATGATGAACCTGACTGAAGAGATTATATCAGGTGTTATTAATGAGGTGACAGGTGGATACGAGATCACCTATGAGGGAAAGCCGATAAATTTCTCTCCTCCCTGGAATTCAATGTCAATGGATGAGGCAGTGAAGAGTATTGGCGGAATTGATATCTTTGCGTGCACTCTTGATGATCTCAAGGAGAAAGGAAGGACGCTCGGGGTGGAAGGTATCGAGGCTGTCCGTAGTCACCGTGAAGCTCTGCCTCTTTTCTTCGAAACTCTGGTTGAGGAGAAACTGATTCAGCCAACCTTTATCCTTGATTTCCCGATAGAGAACTCACCTCTTGCAAAGGTACACCGGGAAAAGGAAGGGTTTGTGGAGCGGTTTGAACTCTTTATTGCAGGGATGGAACTTGCAAATGGTTTCTCTGAGCTGAACGATCCCTTGGATCAACTCGAGCGATTTGAAGCTCAGGAAGAGAAAAGACGGCTGGGAGATGAGGAAGCTCAGATGCATGACTACGATTTCGTAAATGCTCTTGGATATGGTATGCCCCCGACTGGCGGCGTCGGGATAGGAATAGACCGGCTGGTTATGCTGAGCACCAGTAACACCTCGATCAAAGAGGTCATCCTCTTCCCCTCAATGAGAAGGGAAGTAGCCTCAGAAGAGGAAGAGGATGTTTCAGGTAAGGATACCCAATAGGCGCAAGCCTTTAATTTATACTCGTTTTTGAATATAGCCCCTCAATATAATTCTTTTTCGGGCTCTGATGCTTGTATGGGTTCTGTTTCCCTTTTGTTTTTTGATAATAACGGCTCTGGCTCACTATTTTTAGAAACACTTATAATCCATAAAAAGACATCCTTGTCATATTGTACATGGTGTGAGATCGGTGTTGTTCAGCGAAGAAAAGCCCGTTAGTTCGGGCACTCCAACGAAATGTAATAATTAAGGCTATTATTATATTTCAGAAAAAATGTGGGGCTTCTGCGTGCAACAAAAAACAGGCATGGGGGTATGGATGAGATGATACGGATACAACAGAGTGCATTACTAACTGCGCTCCTGATATTACTGGTCTGCTGGATGCCAGCAACCGTTTGTGCGGTAGCTGGTGGAAATATTTCATTAGAGGAACTTTCCTCACAGCCGGTCCAGTTTATAACAAATGTAGGTCAGTCACCTGATATCATTGAATATCAGGCAAAATCACAGGATTTCTCCTTTGATTTTACCAAAGATGGAATAGTCATATCAGGAACTGGGGGTCCAGGTTCTAATCAAAGTGAGATCACTCCTCTTATAGTAACCCTCGAGGGGGCTCGCAATGATATAATTATTGAGCCCTTAAACCAGCTTCCCGGTTATGCAAACTTTTTGAAAGGCCAGAATGAATCAGATTATAAGCAGTATGTTCCTTGGTATGGTGAGATCAGGTATGCTGACATTCTTCCAGGTATAAATCTGTCCTATTCAGGAAAGAGTGGAATATTAAAGCGTGAATATCAGGTGAGTCCCGGTTCAGATCCTGATCAGATAAAACTTACATATTCAGGTGCAGAGGAGATATCCCTAAAAGATGATGGGTCACTTCTTGTAAGAACCCAATTTGGAAATCTTACCGAAGCTGCTCCTGTTAGTTATCAGGATATAAAGGGAACACATACGAATGTGAGTTCCCAGTATGAAATCCTGAATGGCAGTGTCGGATTCAAACTGGGTTCATACGATCCTTCATACCCGCTCATCATCGATCCAAATCTCCAATATTCAACATACCTCAGCGGAAGTTATGAGGATTATGGCATGGATATTGCCATGGATTCAAGCGGTAATGCATATGTTGTTGGATATACCTGTTCGTGTGATTTCCCCCTATATAATCCAATAAATGTCACTTCTCCAATAACATACAACGGAACCTATTGCCATGATGGTAATGATGTCTTCGTAACAAAATTAAATGAAACCAGCGGGAATGCAACCATCGCCTTTTCTACATATTTGGGTGGAAATAGTTTGGAGTATGGTCGTGGGATTGCTATTGACAGTAGTAACAATATCTACGTGACTGGTGATACAACATCCACAGATTTCCCTGTCCTTTATCCGATTCAGTCAGCACTGAAAGGTTCTAATGACGCATTTATCACAAAAATCCGTTCAGATGGAGCTAACTTTGCATATTCTACGTATCTGGGAGGGACACATTCTGATCAGGCAAATGATATTGCCCTTGATAGCAGCAATGCAGCATATATCACTGGATTTACAAAAGGCAACAGTCCTCTTTCATCTGATGGAAATTTCCCTGTCACATCCGGGGCATATCAGACCACACCTACAAACTTAGCAACAGAAGATGCTTTTGTAAGCAAAATAAGCGCTGCAGGTAGTACATTACTATACTCCAGCTATATCGGCGGTAGTTCGAATGATGAAGGAAATGGAATTGCAATTGACACATCGGGTCTGGTTTATCTTGTCGGGATAACTAACTCAAACGATCTCCTTCCATCCGGTGTAACTGGTCTGCAAAAGACCCTGAATGGGACTCAGGATGCATATGTGTTTAAGATGAACATTTCCGCTTCATCTCCTGTTACGTATGCAACCTATCTCGGAGGTTCCACTGTTTATGATTATGGGCAGGCAATTGCTGCTGATTCATCAGGATGTGCCTATGTTACCGGTTCAACTGCTTCGACCAATTTCCCAGTAACATCAAATGCGAAACAAAAGACAAAGGCAGATGTCAATGATTATTTTGACAAAGATGCATTTGTAACAAAATATAGTGCTGATGGTACTGCATACGTCTATTCCACATATCTTGGTGGATCTGAAGAAGATTACGGATATGATATCAAGGTTGATGGCAGTAATCGTGCATTTGTAACCGGGTATACCAAATCTGGATCATTCCCC
>QKDV01000232.1 GCA_003251955.1 Methanospirillum hungatei | reverse complement strand
GTTATTACTCCCCTGATATTAAAAATGAATGAATTTTGGGTGTTTTTATTTGCCCCCATACTTCCTTACATGCTCCCATCCGAAGAGAAGATCCGTACCTGAACCGGAATTGTAAATCCCGGTATCTTCCCTATGAAACACACTTCTGTCTTCTCCGGCAGGACATACCTTGATACAGATACCGCATGGTGAAATATGTCTCTTGTTCAGATCAGCACTTTGAGAAGTACAAGCCTTTTTGTCTGTAAGAACTTCCGGGTATTCCCCTTCCTTTAGTGCTATTGCCGGGCAGAGATCAACACAATGGTTACAGTGTATACAGAGTTCTTTCTGAGTCAGAGGATCAGAAGGTATTTCTGCAGATGTGAAGATCGATCCGAATCTGACTCTCGGTCCGAACTCTGGTGTTAGTACCATATTGTTTACCCCGAATGTGCCCAGACCTGCAAGTACTGCAGCATGCCGGTGTGAGAAGAATGCAACTGGGTTATTGATCAGAACCTCGATACTGCCATATCCGTCTCTTGGAACAAATACTGATGGAAATCCGGCATTTGTAAGAATGGATGCAATTTGTACCGTATACTGATCAAGCAGTGAGTTAAGTGTTTTATAGAGTTCGTGATACCATATTGAGGGTGAAGTTTCAAGAACTGGAAGAGATACTGACAGGCCTATAACTATAACGGTTTTTGTCTCCGGATAAATGTGATGTGGAAAAAATTCAACCGGAATCCATGGCTCAAAGAGTGGTTCTTCCCACCTGCTGGCTGATGCAAATCCAAAGAGAGGAATATTGTGCTCTGCACAAAAAGAGACGACGATATTTTTAGGATCTCTGTTCATCCAAACTTGACCGTGAAGTTACAATTCGAAGAAATTGAGAGGGTATCATTCACCATGACTTCATACCATTTATCTGGGACGAGTTTTGTCCCGTTTATGTATGTCCCGTTTGTTGAGTTCTCATCCTTTATCAGCCATCTACTGTTCATGTACTTGAATGATGCATGATGACGAGATACTGAACTGAACTGGTTCAGGATTCTACCCCCTATTGAATCTCTCCCTATGGTGTCTCCGTTATGGATGGTGATAATCTGACCTGGTTCCATCACAAGGAGGAGCGGGGCAACCTCCCTGATGGTTTTATCCTGATCAAATACAGGCTTGTCTATGAACCTGATGTGTGACTGCCTCTTGGGTACAGACGTTTCTGCCTGTCCCTGCGGTTTGGCTGCCACCGGCCTCTTTCTGGCGAGATATGAGAAACATCTCTGGCAGATCATTTCAGTAGCAGGGTTTGCCATCCCGCAAACATCACAAATCTTCTTCAGTGTCATATTAAGTGCTGAGCAAATTGGATATCTCTAAGTATTCTTCCCGTTTTCCCATCCACGGAAACCTCATTTTCCACGTAAATTATACAGCTGGTATGTAATACTTCATCTCATCAGTATTGAGCATTGTGTTCAGTCTTCATCCTGAAAGAACTAATCTGCCCAGTTGTTGAATAAGGTAGGACTTGATTATGTAACCTGGAACCAGGGATCGATCCTTTTTATCATCTGGAGAATCTGCTCTGCCCTTTCTAATTTGTTCATCCTGGAGAGTGCCAGGTAATGATGGTATAGAATCAGAGGATCTCTACCGGTATTTGCCTTAACTGCCTGTGAACTGAGGTCAAGAGCGGTTTCAACATCATCAATATGTCGGAAATACATACCTGCACACTGATCCAGAAAGTAAGCGTTCTTTGAGAACCTGCTCATTCCCTGTAGAAAAATTCCTGAGCCCTTGTCCACCTCGCCATTCAAAACATACACGGCTGCAAGATTTGTCCTGTATGCAGGCCCCATTTTATAGATGTCTGCTGCCTCCCTGAACGCAGTCACTGCATCATCTGAGTTACCGATAAGAGCAGCGATAATTCCCTTTCGGTTTCTGATAGCAGCCTCATCTGCCCCGAGTGAGAGAGCACGGTCATACCACTCTGATGCATTCGTCAGTTGCTCCACATAACTGGCAGATATCTCAACAGGTTCCCAGAGATCAAGAAATAGGGGACTTGTCCGCCATTTGAGTGGACTTCCCAAAATTTCTCCCGGATCTTTTGGGGATCCATACCTCAGGTCTTGGGAAAGTCTTAATGCATCTCCGTACTGAATGAAGAGATCTGCAGAGCTTCTGCCACCTTTTACTGCCTTTTTTAATGATTCACCTGCAAGTTCGAAAAATCCAAGTGAAATTAGTATTTTACCCTGTTTTTCCCATAAGAGCAGGTTATCAGGATCCTTATTCAAGACCTCCCTGATACAACGCAGTGCAGGCCCGTACTCCTTTACAGCGATATGTGCATCAGCCTTAATTCTGATTGTCCACAGGTCCCCCGGTTCAATTTCAAGTGCCTTGTCAAGGTACCGTATAGCCTCGCGTACCTTTCCTGCTATCAGTAAAAGGTATGCCTTGAGACGGAATGCCCTGGGATCAGTAGTTCCCTCATTAAGGAGAGGATTTAGTAATTCTTCTGCCTCTTTGTTCTGTTTGAGTTTCACCTGGCAGCGTGCAAGGCAGATCCTGACTGCAGAGTCTCCTGGTGAAACCATGAGATACCGCTGATATGCAGTAGCGGCCTCACGGATTTTACCAAGAGCAAATAGTGCATCAGCCTTTTTAAGTAATATCTCCGGATTGTCAGGATCTCTGGTAAGTGCTTCGTCGCAGTTGTCAAGAACCTGACTGTGGTTCTTCTGTGACCCGGTAAGGTTCATCAGTCCTTGGATAAGACCCGGATGACCTTTCTCAAAAGAAATCCCTTTCTGAAATGCCTGCCTTGCCTCCTGGATCTCTCCTGTTGATGCATAATATTCACCGATTATCTGCCAGACTTCGGGATCCTGTGATGACTGAATGGTAGGATGAGAAAAAAAGAATGCTGCCTCTTTTACCCGGCCCATCTTTGCCAGTGTAACTGCCCTCATTGCAAATCCCTGGGCCTGAAATTCGTTGATCTCAATTAACCGCTCTGCAACAGAAACTGCAAGAGGCAGTGTGTCATTACCCTCCAAAGATGAGAACTGGCTTTGCCAGAAATCTGAACTCTCTCTCCAGGGATCTGATGAGAGTGAGTAGAGGTTCTTCTCATAATCCATCCTCATCCGTTTGTAGAGCTTGAATCTTGAAATCCCTTTCTTTCTGCTGAAAAGCAGGCTGATAACTCTGATATCCGCGGTTGCAGCCTTCTTAAGGCATGGGGAAATAAATTCGGAGAGCCCTGCTTCCTCTGCAGCCGCTGCAAGAGCAACTAGGAGATCAGGTTCACTTGAATCAGACTGGAGGGCCAGCCTGCAGGCAGTCTTTAATTCCTCCTGAACCCTTTCTGAGTCTGCATCATATCCATGTTTGAGAAAAAGATCCCTGATCTCTGAAAGCCGGAGAACTGCTTTTGTATCCCACTCTTCAGGGAATCCAAGTTCTTCACGCTCTTTCAAAACATTGAGGAAATCGTTGAGTTGCCGTTTTTCATCTGTCCCACGTGGATTTGACGAAATCCAGGTAAACATCCGCGATATTTGTGATCCTTCATCATACCCGTCAGTGATCTCTGAAAATGTCTTATAAATCCGACTTAACTCTCCTGAAAAGAGCATTGAGATGATCCTCTTCTCACGCTCATCGTTCTGGTGTCTAATATACCGATCAAGGTATCCGGATATACTTGAGACATCAAGGAGTTTTCCAAGAAATGTGAATGGAACTGAGTGATTAAAACGGGCAGCAAGGTAGAGGAGTCTCTCATCTTCATCCGGGTACTGTTCTGTGAACTTTTCAATCTCAACTGCCTGACCATACTGTTCTGTCTTTTCAAGCCAGCGGTTCAGGTAACCACGCCCTATATGACGCTTTGCATCATCCCAGGATTCTGGATCGCTTATAAGGGCATAACAAAGATCCTGTAGGCTGGCATACAGTTCACCTCTGAACTCGTACCTGTCTTTGTCCCTTCCTATAGTATGTTCAACTTCATAAAAAACTGGGATATTCTGCCTACCGGCAAGCCATGCAGAGACCTCTTTGTATCCCCACCGTTTCCGTGGGTTTCTTGTTAAAAGCCCTTTCAACATTATATCCGTCTTATGCGGAATATCGGCAGGAATCTGAATTCCTCTTGTGGAAAGAGTCGCGAGAATAATGTTGTGGTTCATCCCTTCAAAGGGATGTCTATGCATGATGATTTCAAGTGCAATCACACCTAAAGCCCAGTAGTCAGCCTCTTTTCCTACCACATTGCCTAGTTGCTCAGGAGCCCAGTACATCGGGGTTCCTTTTGTGGTAGTTATCTGTCTGGAGAATTCCTCTTGTAATAACGTTGATATTCCAAAATCGATGAGGATAAGGTTCAGCGGACGCAAACTTCTGATAAGTACGTTAGCCGGTTTCAGATCCAGATGGAGAATACCTGATCTGTGAAGTGATTCAAGCCCATTTGCAACCTCTTCAATGATGGTCCTGAATTGTACCGCCCCGATCCTGTGTTCTTTGATCAGGTCTTTGAGCGAACCATTTCCTGCATATTCCTGGATCTCATACCAGCGCCCGGTTGCCTCGTCAAACCCGTAAGAATAGATCCTGATCAGATGTCGGGGATTCTGCCGTGATATCTCGGCAACCTTCTCAAGAACATCACGTTTAGGCTCGATACCAAGCCGGTAGTGTTTCAAAACTCCGTACCCGGTGTCTTTATGGATGAGCCAGATGTCAGCCTCTCCGCCTGCGGCAGGAAACTGCCTGATCAGACGGTATCCCTGGAAATCACCGCTAATTGGTTGTGGCTCTGAATATTCAGTGATCTTGCGTGGACCGGCGTCTCCTTTCCGAGTGTCAGGGATCGTATTCTCTCTGATCGTTGGGGGATCGCCCGGTTCAGGGGTCATGCAGATGATTTCTGAATAAGAATTGCAGAGATGTTATCTGATGCCTTTCTGGCTATTGCTGCTCCAAGGAGTTTTTCACAGAACTCTTGCCCTTTGAATCGCTCGTAGATGAGTTCAAGTTCGTCGTGCGAGAAACATCCCCATATCCCGTCACAACAGATGAAGAAAGTGTCTGTTTCTTTAACCGGTATTTCTATAGTGAAGAGTTTTATCGAGTCAGGATTACCGTCCCCTGATACCGATGAGGTGACCACATTTCTCTTTGGATGAAACCTCATCTCGTCCTCGGTGATAATTCCCTCTTCATGCAATGCCTGGACAACCGAGTGATCACGTGTGATCTGCTCAAAGTAGACACCGTTGATCCTGTACACTCTACAGTCTCCTGCGTTATATGCAAGAGCAGTGTCTCCCATGATGCAGATACCGGCAAGAGTGCAGCCGAGGTCTGCTGCCTCCGGGTGTTCATGCACATACTGTTCCAGGGCTTCCTTTCCCTCCGCGAGGCTGGATAATAATGACTCCTTATCTTTTATCCGGGCTGCCTGACCTCTGGTTGCAGAAAGGACAAGGTTGCTTGCAACCTCTCCCTTCTCAGCCCCCCCAATTCCATCTGCAACACAGCAGATAATATTCGTCTCCTGTGTATGGTAGAATCCGGACTCTTCCATAGATGTGTCAGAGATGAGGAGTTCTCCGATGAGCAGGCTGTCCTCGTTATTTGACCTAACCGCCCCGTAGTTAGTGAAAAAGTAAATCTCTATATTGTTACTTATTTCTTGTTTACACTCAGTTTTCGACATTATTTACCCCATCCCCAAATTTGAACTGCCATTTCATCCCCCGCATGTGCTCGGTTATGTATTGAATGACTTATCTCATGATGAAGGTTTAAATGTATCAAGGGGATTGGGTCAGATCCCTTCTGGATCTATCAGGAGTTCGTTACATCACGAGTTGAGATTTCGGTATAATATGGCATCACCGTTATCATACATCCTGACTGAGTGGTCATCCATTGCCTGCCATTCTTCTGTAGTTACCGGATGTGGCACCTGTGTAATCCACTCAACAAAATTTGCATACGTATTCATCCGTGAGGTTAGCAACCAGTATTTATATGTGGAATCCGGTGATGGTCTCTCTATTGGTTCCTTAACACTGCTTCCTTGGGTATTCAGCCATCTTGCAGGTGAGAATGCGTATCTGTCTGAAGTCAGGGTTCCATTTGTCTTTTCATCACCGAACCATTCGATAGCCTGGATCTCAGTTTCAGGATG
>QKDV01000081.1 GCA_003251955.1 Methanospirillum hungatei | reverse complement strand
AACAGAGACACTCCATCCGGCAGGCATATCTGCTTTAACCCACGATCTTGCATCAGAAGGCTGCCACGTGTCAGCTGTGACACAATACGAGCCAAATACCAAAAGGAGGAGCATGAACAGGGCATTAGAGGCACGAAGAAGAGGTTTGTCAGAGACTTTCTGTATAATCAGGGAAGATTGTAACACCATAGATCATTCTCGTTATCAGATGAGTAAAACTCTTCTTTCCAGGAGATAAATAGTCGTAACATGCATATATGGTGATAGCAATCCTGCCACGATTATATCCTGAATTGCCTGTGCAATACTATCGAATACAACAGATGAGCCAACCCATCAGGCAATATTCATAGTTTATCATGTTGACGTCAATATCAGGAAATACTCATGGACCCCGAAGTGATGTGTTCAGTCACAACAGATACGAACTTCAAAGAATAGAACATAGGTAGTCTGCAGATACAGAGACAGGTATACACATGACCCCAGAAGTATCAACTGACGGAAGTATCCTTCTTTCAAAAGAGCAATCAGAAGAGATATGGGAACTTGGAAATGCAGGAGCACAGAATGCAGCTGCAGCTCTCTCAACCCTGCTAAATCAGAAGGTAACCATAAGTCTCCCAACAATTCTGGTTGTGAATTTGAACAACCTTCAGGAGCACATAGATGATACCATTGCTGCGATGGTTATTTTCCAGATAAAGGGTCAGGTTTCAGCGGGAGGGTCACTGGTTCTTCATGTTCCAAAGCCCTCAATTCTCAGACTTGCCCATATCATGCTAGGACAGCCTGAAGATGATCGTGAGATCGATGAGATGGACAAGAGCATGCTTCATGAGATCGGTAATATCATGATGTCATCATACCTTGATGCCTGTGCAACACTGCTCTCTATCATTCTTCTTCCATCACCACCATCCATGACAATAGATATGGCTCATGCGGTCCTTGAATCAATCATAGCAACACACGAGGTCGAAGACAATGCAGATCAGGTCCTCTTCTTTAAAACTGAGATGAGTTGTGCAGAGCAGGAGATCGATGCCGAATTGTTCCTGCTTCCAAGCCGTGCTCTCCTGAACGAACTTCTTGAACGGTTCAGAAAAGTCAGGGCAGAAAATAAAGGGTAACTTATGCCCAAAAACAGGGCACTATTTTATGACTTACGACCTGCTACATGAGGGATTTCCCGATTGGAAGCAAGTCGCCTGATTACCCTGTTTCTGACCCAGACATCCGCCTGATTCTTCAGACTGACACTCCGCTGAGGCCAGGTCTTCGTTTTGACAGTACGAAGAGGTTCCAAAAACCTTACCTGTTGAACCAAACTTTTTCTGACCTTTTCCGGTGTCAGACGGCTTTGCCGGAATGATAATACCCGCAGCGATCCATGCGATGACTGCAATCACGAGAAGAATGCCGACGAACAAGAGAGCCCGGTCGGTTTTATTTTGTTCCATGTACTGTTTTTGAAGTGAGGGACAAAAGCATTTCTCATAGATTGAGCTACACATCCCGTAGTATGTTTATCAAAAAATCCCTTCTTAATTAAATCAATCCCGGGGAAGGCTGCAAAACCTCTCATCTTCTACCAAATATCTAATAAATAGAGATTATTGGTTTCCACTCTCATAGACGAGTGTTATGTATCGTGCCTCAAAGATTGTGAGCACGACCCCCAGGAAGAGACCAATGAAGATCCCGACGTACGGTATCTCACCAATGTAATTAAAGACGATACTTATCAGGAAGCTAATAACCCAGAGAACGACAGATGCCAGGATGTATGATCCCCAACCGATTGCCCTGATGGTTTCAAGAATACCTGAAAAATTAAAGGCTTCCATGAAACTTTCAGTCCGTGACATCCTAACGATCCCGATTGCTGAGATAAGAGTGGTTATAATGCCAAGGATGAATGCAAGTAGCAGACCACCGGCGATCTGAATAACAAACGGTGCCAAGTCATGCAGATCAAAGTTAAACTCTCCTCCGGCTGCAATTTTAGAGCCGATAGCCATGCCAACAGGCAGGAATGAGGCAATCGCAATAATGATGACCGGGAGGTAATACACAATAAGAGCTACGAGATATTTCAGACCATCCACAAAGAGTTTAGCCCAGTTCTCGATCTCTGGTGGAGGAGTTTTACCACGGAAAATCTCCATCGTGTATCCTAGGATGAAAGGAAAGACGATCGACATGATAGTCAGAAGAATCCATCGTTTCCACTGATCCCAAACAGACTCTTTCGCATACTCAAATGAGTCCTTAAGTGCTTCTCCGATATCCATAATACTCAACCACTCGGAGTTTTGTGTGATTTACATTTAAGGATACCCTATCAGGAACCTAAAATTGTCAGATGAATTCAGAAAAGAAACCTGCAAATCATTTAATATCAACAAGTACAAGGATTACTCACTATCTTGCATTGCAAGATACTATAAAAAAGATGGAACCTGTCACTAATCAGAATTGTGAGACTAAAAAACCGGTATTCGGCCATGGGCAAGGAGGGAGGAACCGGTGAACGCGCAATTCAAAAAAGGCGTGCTGGAGATGTGTGTGCTGGTGTTACTTGGTGAAAAAGATCGGTACGGATACGAGTTAGTCCAGAATATTTCACATCGATTTGAGATATCAGAAGGGAGTATTTATCCGCTGCTCAGGCGTCTTCGCGATGAGGGTTCTGTAGTTACGTACCTACAGGAATCGGCAGAAGGTCCGGCACGAAAATATTACTCCCTCACAGCAAAGGGCGGTATAACAAGGGATGAACTGGTTGCTGAATGGCAGGAGTTTATCATTGCAGTAAATGGATTGCTGGATGGTGAAAATCATGCAGAAGGATGAGTTTCTGTCACAACTCAGGCAGGCGATCAAAGCCCTTTCTGTTGATGAACAGGAAGAGATCCTTGCAGATTATGATGAACACTTCAGAATGGGGATCGCAGATGGCAGAACAGAGACCGAGATCGCATCCGCACTCGGTGATCCCAGATCTCTTGGGAAGGAGTACGCAGCAATCTCACTGGTTAACCGGGCTGAAGAGAGTCCGTCAGCAAGAGGGCTTGGAAGGGCAGTTATCGCTACAGTCGGGCTAGGACTCTTCAACCTCTTTGTGGTCTTTCTCCCATTTCTTATCCTGGTTCTCATGCTTGTACTCATCCTGATCATCGGATTTTCGCTCACTTGTGCAGGCCCGTTTCTGACAGGATATGCAATACTCACCCTCGCCGGACTCCTCCCTATTGAGCTGGATACACCTCCACTGGCAGCATTATTCTTTGGAATCGGTATCACTTCATCAGGACTGCTTCTGATGGCACTCGATTACTGGCTCACACGTATCTGCTACCGGCAGGGAATCAGATACCTCAGGTGGAATATTGCGGTGATTTCAGGGAAGGAGACATTATGAACACCGGAATCCGAATTCCCCCACTCAGGCAGATCATCATTTGGCTGGCCATAATATCTGTTGTCTCCTTCAGTATCGGTGGAATTATTACCGTACTTGAAGGGGGATCGTACAAATCAGGAAAAAATTCCACAGTAACCCCGGTAGAAATCAAATCTGGAGAGATCAAAAATGCGGTCGTCTCTCTTGAAATCGACTCAGGCAGCATCAATCTTTCTCCCGGAACAACAGACAGCCTCATGTCAGGGAACATTACTGGATTACATGCACAGATAGGACCTGATATTTTATACACATCCACGGAGCAGGTTGGGCACCTGTCCATAAAACAAGAGTCGTCACTCTCCTTTGACCCATTCATAAAAGAGGATCAATGTGACCTTTCACTCAGACAGGATATGCCCACCTCACTCTCCATTACCATGGGATCAGGAGATCTTCGGATTCTCCCTGGAAGAGCGAATCTGACCGATCTCCTTATTGATCAGGGAACCGGGGATCTCACCCTTGATCTATCCAGATGGAAAGGTACCCATCTTATGGGTTCTATCGATGAAGGGGTAGGAAGTATGATAATTCTCCTCCCGAAAAATGCCTCTATCGCCGCTCGAGTTGAAAACGGGATCGGGAGCAGAAGTATTATAGGGCTCGATGGAGAGAAAGGCACGTATTATCACACCGTCCTTGAACGTCAGACACCGGTGATCTCACTCTCTGTAAATCAGGGAATAGGAGATCTCACCATGAAGGTGGTTAATGAATCCTGATTGCCGAAGTACACCAGTCTCCTGCAATATAAAAATGGAGAAAGAATGACAGATCCGACAACAACGGGATTGTTAATTATCCTGCTCATACTTCTGACCACCGTATGGACATATCCATTGTTCAGAACTGAAATCCGGGGTAACAAAAAATTCCTTGCATTCAAGGCAGCTGTCCACCTTATAGCAGGAACTGTAATGCTCTGGCTTTCAGTTGCCAGCTGGAACCCGGACATCTCTATGATACTTCGTCTTGTTGCAGGTTTTGTCCTTCTGTACGAAGGAGCCATAACACTATTGAACATTCATGCAGATATGAAAACACCATCGATAAGGGAGAGGGGCATGTGAACTTGAGCTGTAATTTCCGACTCCACAAGAAGTGCTACCTGAACATCACAATTCCAGTATCATTTGAGATCTATGATCAGAGAAAAATCTAATTGCAATCTATCATGGAAATTCGCCTTGTTTATCCTGTTTGGATTAATTCTAGTCAACTTATCAGCATCAGTAACTGGTGATAAAACCCAGATACCATCGGTGATCATCCAGGATTACAAAGTAACGCCTGCAGTACTTACTGCCGGAGAGAAAGGAACACTAACAATAACTCTGAAATCGATCACACCTGGAACCAGAACCAGTTCAATCACATCTGGAACCGATACTGCTTCACTCAGTTCACCGGTAATTCCGTACATCGATTCTGTCACGTTCAAGAGTAAGGATATCGATCTGCTCAGCACAGACTCAAAATTTGAAGGAAACATCGGACCTGAGCAGGCGGTACCAGTTACATTCTATATTCAGGCACCCCAAAAGAACGGCCTTTACTTCCCTGAGGTTTGGATTAGGGTTCGGGATGGGCAGAGCCTGAAATATCCGGTTCCGGTTAACGTAGGTACCCAACTTTCAGTTCTGAGAACACCCACTCTCTCACTTGAAAATTCATTCCCATCCATGGTTAAGCCGGGAACAAAGATCGATGGAAATGTCACGATCAGAAACGAAGGAGCCAGCCAGGCAGATAACATCCAGATAATGGTAAATGGAACTCCTCCATCTGTAATTGCAGCAGGGATCAGTTCATTCCAGGTGGAGCAGCTTGCAGCCGGTGAAGCAGTAACCCGTAATCTATCCCTGCTCGTTGACAAGAATATTCAGGCAGGACTTGTGGAAGTTCCGGTCAGGATGAAATATGCCCTTATTGATGGTTCATCAGTAGAGCAACTGGGAAGCATCGGGATAGATGTCAGGGGAGAGGCTGAACTGGGTATTACTGCGGTTGAGACTACCCCAAGCAGGGTATCACAAAAAGAAGCATTCGATCTGATGATACGTGTGCAGAACACCGGAACAGGCGATGCAAAGTCTGTTTCTGCAAAGATTGATCTACCAATCGAGGGCACAAAAGAGGCGTTTGTAGGGAAGATTAAACCTGGTAACGATGCCCCGGCAACATTCATCATGGAAGGTGCAAAGGCAGGGGATTACAAGTACAAGGCTACAATCACCTGGACTGATGACTGGGGAGAACACTCTTTCACCCGTGATCTCTCACAGACAATTCCAGGATCAGAAGATTCAGGAATAACTATTATAGGGGCTATCATCCTGATTGTCATCGGTGCCGGAGCGTTCTGGTACTGGCGCAGGAAGAATAACCCGGACGAGATGGAATGAGCCTGCAACACCTGAAGGTATCATTCTTCCTCGCTGTCCGTGGACTATTACGGGGAAGCAGAGGCAGCCTTTACCTCTCCATCCTCATCATCGCCATGGTTTTCACCAACATGATCTTTATGTCCTCAATTATTATGGGGGCTATAAAAAACGCAGAATATTCCATCATCGAGTACCAGACCGGTAACATCCTTGTCGAACCAAAAGAAAATGAACAATATATCGAGGATGTGAGTGGTCTTCTTGATAAACTAAACAGGATTCCGGGGGTAATCAGGGCATCAGCTCACTATTCGATGGGAGCGACGCTTAAGAGTGAAGGAAACCGTGTTGGAGGAACCATCACAGCGGTTCGTCCCAATGACGAGCGTATGGTTACTGGTGTCTGGAAGAAGATGATAGAGGGTG
>QKDV01000104.1 GCA_003251955.1 Methanospirillum hungatei | reverse complement strand
TTTATCGCCAGATAATGCTTCCAAAATTGGAAGAAAATGCCATGAGGTTTATTATAAATCTACCACGCCATGTAAAGACTGTCCTGCCCTGCATACCCTGCGTACCGGTCATCCTTCGCATAAGATTCTAAAAGGACGAGGAGAAGGTGAAAAATCCGGTCAACTTGATGTGTACACCTATCCTCTCTATGATTCTGCATCAGGGAAGATGACTGGAGTCATCGAGTACGTGAGGGGAATAACTGATCGCACCAGGTTGGAGACTTTAACTCCCGGTGAAGAGAAACCAGGTTCTATTCAATAGGCATGCCCCGTCTGAACTGGCGGAAGTATCAGGATCGGTTTGATCAGTTCTCTGAAGAACTTCTGTCTGAACAAATCCCTAATGAAAAGGGTATTCTCCTTACAATTCATGAAATCTGTCTGGATGATCCTGCGGCAGACCATCTTATCCTTGGTGCTGAGTCCTGGCTGCTTGCATACCTTGAATTTCTATTTGCACGTGCTGAAGGCCCGTATTCTCCATTGTTTACTTCATATTCGCGGATAATCAGAGCAGTGTTTAGTCTCTCCTCACCGCTCAGGACTCTGCTTGATCTCAACGCAGCAGATGCGATAGGAAACATGATCCTGAGCCGGCGTGGCAGATTAAAGTTTAAAGTAGCAGATGAACTCGAACTCTCACTCCTGCTTGAATCGTGGCCCGGTTTTGGTCTCCAGCCGGTAACCGTGAGGCAGGTCTTTGATGCAGTATTATCAAAGTCTGATATCAGCCGCCGTATCTCTTCTGAAGACCCTGACCTTCTTCTCAGGTTGCTTGAAGTTTTTCCGCAGTATCAATCAGATTTTTTTCCTGTTGGAAAAACCCGTGAAGAATTACTCGCAGGCCGGCAGGATCGCTCGCCTCTTCCATCTCAACGGAGATATCATCGTCTTTATACAAGCCTTCTTGAGCAGGGATATGATATCAGGCAGATTATCAGGGATGAAGAACAGCGGACACTTCCCATACACATGCGCAGAAATACATTCCTCTCTTATCTTGTGAAGCAATTACATGGCGGAAAATGTCAGATCTGTGCACTGACTGGACAGGACAGCCATACTAATAAATCTCCTATCACTGTCCATCATATTATCCCTCTGTCTGAAGGAGGTTCTGATTCTGCCAGAAACATGCTGGTTGTATGTATGAGCCATCATAAGGCGATCCATGATAAAAAGATCAATATCATTCTGACCGATGTGATTGAGATCAGGTGCCCGGAGATGGTCTTTCAGATAGAACCCAATCTCTGACATGCCATCATCCGGCGTCAGATGTTTATCCTTTATCTTTTCATGTCTCCAAGTTTTTCACCTTGGTGTGTCGTGAACGCAGTCATCATTGTCATCATCGCCATCTGTGTATTTGCTCTGGGGTACAGGTACTACGGTCTTTTCATTGCAACCCGGGTGCTCATGCTCGACGAAAAGAGGAGGACTCCTGCTGAATCAGAGAACGACGGGCACGACTACTATCCAACAAATAAATACGTCCTCTTTGGTCATCACTTTGCAGCGATAGCAGGTGCCGGCCCGCTTGTCGGCCCGGTTCTTGCAGCCCAGTTTGGGTATCTTCCCGGTATGCTCTGGATTTTAATCGGAGCAGTCGTGGGTGGAGCTGTACATGATATTGTCGTCCTCTTTGCTTCGGTAAGATATCGTGGTCAGAGTCTCTCGTTGATAGCAGAGGATCTCCTTGGAAAACGTGCCGGGATTATTGCTTCACTTGCAATCATCTTCATCCTGATGCTCACACTTGCCGGCCTCTCCCTGGCAGTGGTCAAGGCGCTTTACATGAGTCCGGTTAATACCCTCACAGTCCTCTCAACAATTCCGATTGCACTTTTTATGGGATATTACATGAACCGGATAAGGCCGTTTGACTACCTGGGTGGCACAGTCATCGGTCTTGTCATGCTCACCCTTGTTATCATTGCAGGGCCATTTCTCGGTCATATCCCGCTGGTGTCGTCCCTCTTCACTCTCGGGGAGATCCCTCTCCGGGTTATGATCCCTATTTACGGAGTACTTGCTGCAATCCTGCCGGTATGGCTCCTGCTCTGTCCAAGGGATTACCTCTCAACATATCTTAAGATTGGAACGATTCTGATTCTGGCAGTCGGGATCTTTATTGTTCAGCCTGATATCCAGATGCCTGCTATAACCGGATATGTGAATGGAGGAGGCCCGATTATTCCCGGCCCTGCTATTCCCTTCCTGTTTATCACTATTGCATGTGGAGCCCTTTCAGGATTTCATGCTATTATAGGGACCGGAACTACACCGAAGATGATAACAAACGAGCGTGATATCCTTCCTGTAGGGTACGGGGCCATGCTTATGGAGGGCTTTGTTGCGATCATCGCTCTTATTGCGGCCTGTTCGATGGTACCTGCTGATTATTTTGCAATAAATGTCCCGCCTGCGGTCTATAGCACACTCGGGATGGTACCTGTCCAGCTCCCTGAACTTGAGCAGATGATCGGTGAGACACTTTCAGGCCGGACCGGCGGTGCGGTCTCACTAGCAGTAGGAATGGCCGCTATCTTCTCCAAGATCCCCTTACTGGATGGACTAATGAGTTACTGGTATCACTTTGCAATTCTCTTTGAAGCAGCCTTCGTACTCACAGCGGTCGATACCGGAACACGTGTTGGCAGGTACCTGCTTCAGGAGCTGCTCGGCAGATTTGTTCCCCGGTTCTCTGAGAAGAGATGGTTCCCGGGTATCATCATAACCAGCATCATCTTTACTTTTTGCTGGGGGTACCTGCTCTATACCGGTGAAATTTCAACAATCTGGCCACTCTTTGGGATGTCAAATCAGCTTCTGGCAGCTACTGCTCTCATAGTGGGGACGACTCTGTTGATCAGGATGGGACAGAAGCGGTATATGTGGGTGACTGCCATTCCCGGTCTGGTAATGATTCCAATCACCCTCGATGCGGGTTACCTCAATATCCTCAATTACCTGAAGATGCAGTCTGGAACCGGGTATCTTCTCACTGGTATCTCGATTGTCCTTATGATCCTGATGGTCATGGTTCTGGCCGAGGCCATCTGGAAATGGCACGTATTGCTTGTGAAAAAAAATCCTGCATAAAGCCGGGTTATTCCCGGTTATTATGCAGAGTTACCTTGAATTTCAGTTAAAGATTGATGACCATACCATCTTCTCCGATGATAATGTCATCAAAATCAACAGTATTTTTAATATCACGTCTCATTGAGATGTCTGTATAGAGATCTGCAGCAAAATGCACAAGTGCCAGTTTCTTTGCACCCGCTTTCCTGGCAGCATCAACAGCCATCTCCGGGTTCATATGCGGCCATGTTGGTGTTACCTGGCCTGGAAGATATGAACACTCTGATATCAGGAGGTCTGTGTCTTCTGCAAGTTTTTGGTAATTATCACACGGGCCGGTGTCAGTACAGAAGGTAATGGTCTTCCCTAGTTCAAACCTGTACCCATATACAAGTTGGGTATGAATAAGAGGGGCAGTGGTAACCGGGACTTCGCAGACTGATCTTCCTTCAGGTAGGTCTGTGATCGTAACCTCGTAAGGTAGTTCTGCAATTGGAACAGTGAACGGGTATCCTATGAATGAACTGAGCAGTTCACTCGTGCCTGGTGGTCCGTAGATTGAGAGACCTTTTGCAAACCTGAGCCGTGCTAGTGAATGCAGCCCACTAATATGATCCAGATGAAAATGAGAGAGGAAGAGACATGCCGGTGTCTTAACTTCAGGGCAGATGTCGGCAACCTTGTGTATCCCGTCACCTGCATCAAGGATGATTGCGATTTCTGGTGTCTGAATAAGAATTGAGAGGGTATTACCTGTCTTTGTTGGGTACCAGCCGTTGGTCCCGAGCAAGGTGATGGTTATCTGTGTCATGTACTCCATAATCCATTGGTTCTGCCAGGTATCAAGAGTAATCATTTCTTTTCCCTCTTAATTTGTCGAATTTAATCCACGAACCTTGATAGAAAAGAATATCTTGTTCTCGACGAGATTACCCTCACTGAAGAGAAGGTGGTAGACCATTGATCTCTGTGCTGTATGTTGATGATGAGCAGATGCTCCTTGAAATCTGCAAAATATTTCTGGAAAAAACCGGTGAATTGCAGGTAAAGACAGACATATCTGCCCGTCGGGCCCTGGAGATACTACAGCAGGAATCCTTTGATGTCATTGTATCTGATTTCCAGATGCCGGAGATGGATGGCATTGAGTTTCTGAAACAGATCCGTGCAGGCGGAGTAACAATTCCTTTTATTATCTTCACTGGCAGGGGCAGGGAAGAGGTTGCAATAGCAGCACTGCGTGAGGGTGCCGATTTTTACCTTCAGAAGGGAGGTGATCCCACCACACAATTTGCCGAGATGAGCAACCAGATCCGCCAACTGGTTCGTCGGCATCGGGCAGAAGCAGCCTTAAAAGAGAACGAACAGAAGTATCATGCTCTCTTTGAATCAGCCCTTGATGCCATCCTTCTTCTTGATAATAATAGGATTATTGAATGTAATCCACAGACAGCAACTATGTTTGGAAGACCCAGGGAAGAACTCCTCGGCCACACTCCAATTGAGTTTTCTCCTGAATATCAGGAGGATGGATCACTATCACAAGAGACTGGTTCATCCCTTATGAACGATGCCCTTTCAGGAACCCCACAGTTATTTGAGTGGAAGCACCAGCGGGATGATGGAACCACATTTGACTGCGAAATCAACCTGACCAGAATAATGGTCAATGATATGTATCTCCTCCTCGGAATCATGCGTGACATTACGTTTCGCAAGAGAAATGAGGAAGAATTACGTCGCAAAAGTGAGGAGCTTGCAGCCTCATATGAGGAACTTCTTAGTACCGAAGAGGAACTTCAGGCACAATACCAGACTATAACCCAGAGTGAATTGGCATTGAAGGTTAACGAGGCTAAACTTAATGCCATCCTACAGGGCTCACCGATCCCCTTGTTCGTTATTGATATCGATCACCTCGTGATTCACTGGAATAATGCCCTCGTTGTTTCATCTGGCATTGAGATAAAAGATGTTATTGGAACAGATCAGCATTGGCGCATCTTTTATCCCAATAAACGTCCATGCCTTGCAGATCTTCTGATCGATGGAGATATTGAGCACTTGCAGGAATGGTATGGCGATAAAGTCGACAGATCTCCGATTGTTCCTGATGCTTATGTAGGCATTGATTTCTTCCCCCATCTTGGAGAAGGAGGGGTCTGGTACTCATTTACAGCAGCCCTCATTCGTGATGATGCAGGGAGGGTTATTGGTGCACTTGAGACCCTGGAAGATATCACAAGCCAGAAACAGGCAACCATGGCTCTTGTAGAGAGTGAATCACGTTATCGTGGTGTTGTGGAGAACCTACAGGATATATTCTACCGAAGTGATCTTGAAGGTCGGCTTGTCATGGCAAGCCCAAGTGTCCTTTCATTAATGGGATGTAACACACTTGAAGAATGCATTGGTAAGAATATTTCAAGCGATTTTTATGCAGACCCGGTTGATCGTGAAAAATTTGTAACTGAAGTTTTTAAAAATGGCTCGGTTACCAACTACTTTGTAACCCTGAAGAAACATGATGGGACATTAATTCCTGTATCAACAAACAGTCATGTCTATTATGGGGCAGATGGAAAGCCTGCTGGGATAGAAGGGACATTCAGGGATATTTCGGAGCAGATTGCAACTCATGAACGGCTCAAGAGAGATGAAGCAATCCTCTCTGCTGTGATAAACGAATCACCGGTTCCACTCTTCGTCATCGATAACGGTCATCGTGTTATTCACTGGAACAAGGCTCTTGAAAAGTACAGCGGAATAGCAGCGGCGGCGACTATTGGAACAAATCAGCAATGGCGTGCATTCTACCAGATGGAACGTCCATGTCTTGCTGATCTTCTTGTTCAGGAACAGATAGCGGAGATTCCTCACTGGTATCAGGGCAAGTATGCCCCATCAAGGCTTATTGATGGTGCGTATGAGGCGGTTGATTTTTTCCCTGACATTGGTGAACAGGGTTGCTGGCTCTATTTTACTGCTGCTCCAATCCGTGATGAAGAAGGGAGAATTATTGGTGCAGTAGAGGTTCTGCAGGATATAACCGAGCAGAAAGCTGCAGAAGAAGAGATCCAGACTCTGACAAGGTTCCAGGAGAGCATCATCATGAGTGCCAATGTCCTGTTGATGGTCCTGGATATGGACGGAAGGGT
>QKDV01000152.1 GCA_003251955.1 Methanospirillum hungatei | reverse complement strand
TCCCTGATCCGGTCGTCTGAGTCAGAGTCAGATACTGCATACAGGATTGCAGGCTGGTGATAGAACGTCTTCTCATGCCGGTAGAAGACAAATTCTTCTCCGACCGTGAAGGAGAGTGTTCCCATGCCCACTGTCACTTTCTGGATCGGTGGACGGGTTGAGGCACCAAGAATATTTTTTGCCTCTTCATCAAGGTACGGACAAAGATCAGGCTCGGCCTTTCCCTGTGCCAGTTTCATTGCAAAGGTGAGACAGGTCGGGTCACCACACTCCTTACAGTTCTTCTTGGGGAGAAGTTTGTAGATATCAAGGGCTTTGAGTGCCATCAGGCCACCTCCGGATCCCATAGCGAGTCTATCGCTTTCCTGAGCCGGGCCAGAGAGCCTGGATGCCTTACTACCAGGATTGTTGCTCCGGCAAGGGCAGCGGCAACAGATGTTGCCACCTCCCAGGAGACCGCTGTCTCATGGTTGTGAACCGCTCCCCTGATCTCCTTTATTGTCAGGGTATCAGACGGGGCACAGATCATCGGCAGTGCGAGATCTGCATCTCCCTTCAGGGCTGCAAACCTTATCCGCTCCATGGTTGAGTAGGTGTACTCGAACCCGTATCCAAGTGCACCGGTATACGGATCGATGATGATCCGGTCATCAGGAACACCAGCCTCTCTGAGCAGGATGTTTAGCTGCTTCGCCAGGTTTACATCGATCGGTGACTGGGCAATGACCGAGTGTCCATATGCAATTGCTGCGGCTGCAACACTACGGTACCGTGCTGCTTCTGCGGTTCCAAGCACAAGTTTCTCTTTTTCTCCGGCTTCACCGCACCGCTGATAGACCTCTGAGTCGATATCGGCATCTGCACTTCCTTCAATGATAAGAGGGAGGCTGGTTGCGGCTAGGACTGTCTTGACGGTTTTTCCAACCGCATCAAAAGCATCAAAATTACGCCTCCGGGTAGACGTCAGGTTGAGCCTGATGAGATCTGCCTGCAGGGTTGTATCCACGTATTCAGCCCATGCTGGAGGATTATCAACCAGTTTAGTGCATGCACTCCTGACAACATCAGGCCATAAGGCAGGATCGTCGCAGATCTCAAAGGCGATAAGGGGTTTTCGTCCCTGCCTGATGCAGGGGAGGTCTGACTCTCCACCGATCCGATAGGAGATACGACGTGTTCCCCCATCATCCACAGTTGCGCCAATCACAACCTCACGGATCGATGCAGTCCACCCGGGTGAGTATGTAATAGTCATAATTCCTCCTACAGCAGCGGCTCCATCGATAACGCGGGATGTTCGACTGAGGTCAGGAACGCAAGCAGCCCCTCAATGTCAGTTGTAACCGTCTCATCAGCGATCTTATCATAAAGACCGGATAGCCCTGCTGATTCTATCTTCTCTTTAAGTCTTGTCTCAAGTTCTTCCTTGACAACCGAGGGCATCCATACGATCCGTGCAAGACCACCCTCTGCCTGGATGAACCGGTCAGAGAGGATGTAGCCCTTTGATATCCCAATAAAGCCGGGTGTCTGTGCCCCACCGCCGATTGTCCCGGCAAGGGTTGAGAATGTCATACCTGACGGAGTCTCGCCTTTATACTCCCTGCTCACGATCATGATGCCGTTTGTTTCAGGAAGGATCATGGCAACGGCCTCAAAACAGCCACAACAGGTCATTGGGGCATCCATGATACTGTACAGGACGCAGCGTTCAACCTCACCATGGGATGCCTGCCTGACAAACCGGTTAACACCTTCGTACTCACCAGCGACTTCGTTGATCAGTGTGCCCTTTTCGATGGGCTGGTTTGCCCCTGATGGTGACATCTCATACGCTGTCTTCCCGTCGAGCCATGTGAGTGCCCCGCAGAGAGCAGGCCGCTCTGGTGTAAGCACACAGACATGATTCGGGGCAAAGGTCTGGCAGAGGGTGCAGGAGTAATACAGGGTAACATCCTCATCCTTCATCCCGGCTATTCGTTCATCGCGTTCTGAATACAGTAACTCAGCTTCTTTCTGTGCAGCAAGCACCTTGTCACGGTCAGTGATCAGTGTAACTTGTACAGCATCAAGGAGGGTTGGAAAGTCCATCCTGAACTTTGCAGCCAGGAGTTTGCCGAGATCTGCAATCTTAAGCCCTTGTGCTACAGCATCCTCCGAGACTCTGACCCATATCTGGTCACGCTGAGCAGAGTGCCACGAACCCTCACCGTAATTGATAAAGTTATGAATCCGTCTCTCAAGAACAGGCTCAAACTCCTTCTTCATCGCCTTTCCTGCGACCTCAACGATTATTCCAAGCGGTGCTGCGGACTTCTTTGGGATTGTATCAATCTCAGGACCGATGATTGTGACCTTGCCATCTGTAACTTCGTGAGCATCTCTGACCCTGAGAAGTTCAAAGGCTGGTGAGCGGGTACCACCGAACTCAGCATACATCTCCTCCTTGCGAATCGCCTTTCCTTCAAAGGCGGGAGAGCAGGCCATAGGAATCGGGATGGAGGTGACCTGTACACGGATACCCCGGAGTTCCATTCCGGTTTTGACAATCTCAGTAGGGGCTGCAGCGATCCAGTCCTCCCCCTCATACCCTCCCATATGAATGATTGGGATCCCAAGTACCCGCAGACCGTCAATGAAAGCGATCTCTTCATCGGTCATTCCGGGGAATGCAATGACAAACGCTTTAGCCCGCTCAGATGCATACGCAACAAGCCGGTGGGCATCACCAGCCGCCACACCCCCGAACATCATCGCAACTCTTGCAAGGATGTCTGCAAAGTGGACTGCAGCAAGAGAATCCTTCCCAAGCGGAACAAGCCGAAGATCAAGCCCGACCTTGACCCCGGCGCCAGTCAGGGAACCGACGACCCCGCCCGAGAGGAACGTGAGCATGAGTTTCTCCTGCAGCTCCCTCCCTGCAGATCGCAGCAGCATAATCTGCCGTTGAGGGATTTCCAACAATAAGAGAAAGCCCGAGTATGCTCCCATCTACAAGGGTATATCCAAGTTTTCTGATCACCGCATCCTCAATAAACCCGGTATACGGGGGGCCATCATGAGCCCCCCGACACGCAAGCAGGATTTCAGCACCAACCAGGGGACTCTGGTGAGCAGTAGCAAAGACCTGTTCTGCACTCTGCTTAGAATCGATCCCGGATCCGGATATTGCATAGGAGATAGGGAGATAGTATGCGGTATCCTCATACCCATGAAATGAAGAAACAGCAGCAACCTGCTCTGCAATCTTCTTCATTCCTGACGAAACTGATGTATCGATCTGAACCATATCTTTCACACCATAGATTGTTGTAAGGACAATTAGTAGGTTAGTATTGCCCTTTTTTGATTAACCGGATTTATTTCTTCAGATAGTCTCCCATCCTCCACCATCATACCTTACCTTTTAGAAGAGAGATGAGAACCGAGGCACATTCACAGGCTGCATTGCTTACATCAGGTGAGAGAGTCAACGAGTACGAGATATCAGCAGGCTGTATCCCAAGAAGAAAAACATCAGCTCCAGTCTCTTCCCTGAGATAATCCATGATTATCTCAAGAGAGATCTTGTGAACACTTATCCTGACCTGAGAAATGTCTCCCGCCTCTACCATCCTGACAGAACCCGGCTTTGCCCCAAAATCAGCTGAATCCACAATGATGATGACGGAGGGGTTCAACCGCTTGATAACCCCGGTGTACTCCTCCGGTGTAACACCCGTGTCAATTATATTTGGAAGGTGATCGCTCAGATGATCAATGAGGACAGGGCCAACACCGTCGTCACCCCGCATCCGGTTGCCTACCCCAACAAACACAATCCGACTAGGATAGGCTCTACCAAAGAGGGAAGAAAGCAATAGGGTGAGTTCTGATGACGATGACATAAAAGAATGGGAGTGACCCAGATCTCCCATTACCCTCTCATCTGGTACAGCGTTTCAGCGATGTACTGCAGTGTTCCTGAAACCAAATCAGGGAACAGACCGATGATGATGCATAACCCTACCATGATCAGCACTGGAACAAGCATACAGAGCTGGGGATCACGAAGTTCCCTGAAAGACTCCCGGGTAGTTCCCAGGAACATCAAGTAAAAGGCCCTCATCATCGTGATGAGGATCACAATGCTGGTGATCCACCCAAATATACTGATAATGGTGAATTCAAGTCCAAAGAGTGAGAAGACAACAGGAAACCCAGCCTCTACTGATCCCTCGTAAATGAGCTCCTTGCTGATGAACCCATTCAGAAATGGAAGTCCTGACATTGCAAGTGAAGCAATGAGGAAAGATAAGGCTGTAAGCGGCATGACCCTTCCAAGTCCACCCATCTTTTTGATCTGCAGGGAATGAACATGGTAAAGGAGTATTCCTGATATCAGGAAGAGACTCCCTTTAAAGAGCATGTGGTTCAGGATGTGAAACAGGGAGCCGTAGATGGCTACCGGGGTAGCAAGGCCGAATCCTACAATGATGTATCCAATCTGGCTGATGCTGCTCCATGCAAGCAGTCGTTTGATATGGCAAGCAAAGAGGGCCATAATTCCGCCGAGAACCATGTTCAGTGTCCCGACGAAGGTGACAATGAACATCAGCATCTCACCATTCGAGATCAGGAAGAATGGGTACATCACTTTGACCATGGCAACAACACTGGCCTTGATGAGAATTCCTGACATCGTTGCACTGATAGCAGCAGGAGCATCAGCATGGGCCGGTGGAAGCCAGATGCTCCCAAGGGGAAGCAGGCCTGCTTTTGTCCCGAACCCAAAGAGAAACAGAAGTGCAAGCAGGGTAATGTCTCCTGAGGATAACAGGGAGATGTCCATGAACCTGAGGTCAAGCGTTCCTGTGCTACTGTACAGGATAAATGCCCCGTAGATAACGAGAATAACCTCAACGATACTTATTGCGAGGTAGATGTAGGTCGCTCTGATGGCCCGTTTCGTCCTTCCGAACAGGATGAGAACAGCACTTGTGACGGTTGCAGCCTCAAGGAGCACCAGCATGACAAGCACGTTGTAGGTACAAGCCATGCCACACATCATCCCGGCAAGGACAAAGTAGATGATAAAAAATGTCGAGTCAAAATGACTGTTTTTGCGATAGATAAACGAGTAAACGAGGATTAAAGTTCCGAAAAAGGTTACAAGACATGAGATAAATATCCCGGGAGCATCAAGTACAAGTGGCCCGGCTGCTGCAGGATGAATCATCCCCCTCTGCAATGCAATGAGATACAGAAGATTCATCACAAAGAGGAGAGACATGAAACAGACAATAAAACTCTGCTGAATTTTCTCAGAATATCCTAATAGCAGATAGAGGATAATACCACCGAGAACAGGGAGCAGAACCGGAACCAGAGCATAATAGTCTAGCATCTTTTTCCCCCCATATCAGAACATTCTCACGGCTTTCATGATTCCTTCAACGATAGCCTCAGGTTTTGGAGGGCATCCGGGAATTCTTACATCAACAGGGATGATCTTCTCAACAGGACCTGCAATGGAGTAGTTCTCATCATCAACAAACACCCCGCCTGAACACCCGCAGGCCCCCATCGCTACAACTTTTTTTGGAGAAGGCGTCTGGTCATAAATACGTTCCAGGAATGGTTTCGTATGAAGAGGAACAGGTCCGGTTACCAGCAGAATGTCAGCAAATCGAGGAGATGCAACCAGTTTTATTCCGAGACGCTCAAGGTCATATCTCGGCCCGAAACTGGCCAGTATTTCAAGGTCACACCCGTTGCAGCCGCCGGCATGGGCATGATACACCCAGGGTGATTTTTTGAGAAAGGCACCTGAAAGACTCATATGAACTTCCTCGGGTGGGTGTTCCATTTAACGCTGTACTTCTGCCGGCATGAGATACAGGCGGTCAGATACAACTCAAGATCCTTTCTCACAACTTCAGCAGTTTCAGGTTTCAGATGAGACAGCATTCTCTCTGCCATGACCTGCAGAAACTTCTCAGTCGCCGGCATATACTCACCACAAAACCTGCACTTCTGAAGGGGGAGGAGAGTATCAACTGTGACACTCTTCTCTTCCAGTTTATGAGCGAGACTGATTGCTTTTGCATACTGAACAGAAGCAGACAGGTCCAGATCATCATCGTGCAGGCACTGCCTGCTCATTGAAGTATCGGCTGGTTTTATCGTCCCAGCTGCTCCTCCCATGTCTTTCTGATGATGGACGGTTCCAAAATACAGGTCCAGGGCACCTTCAGGACAGATATCAGCACAACGGGCACAAAAGATACATCTGAGACTGTCAATGGACACGGTTCTCATGCCATCATGATCTGTGATACTTGTCGCCCCGCTGGAACAACGCTCATTGCATGCCCCGCACCCGGTGCACCTTTCATCATCACGCCTGGGCAGTCCCCTTGAAAGATATGCGATGAACCCGAATGATTCCCGGACGGTGACCGGTTTGTGAAACAGGTTTACGGCAAGAGTGCTATAGGCCTTTATCTTTTCAGTAAACCTCACAATACATACCTCCACATCGATGCCCAGACAACTGCAAAGACAGATAAAACCAGTGGAACCCTGAGCAGCCACCAGGTAGCCTGATCTATCTTGAACCTGCCAAACAGGGAATGGACCAGGGCAATCAGAACAGATGTGAATCCCACACCGCTGAAGAAGACCAGCCAGGCCATGAGCCCAGATGATGGCACCCAAAGGAATAGATCGGCAAACAGGGCGACCAGAACAAATATCATCATCACTTTCGTGACTTCAAGAATTCCAAGCAGTTTTCCGCTGTACTCGGTCGTTAGCCCGCTCACAATCTCTGACTCTGCATCAGAGATGTCAAAGGGTTTGATATGTAATTTAACGAGGATCGACAGAAAAACAACAACCGCAGCAAACGGATTCGATATCAGGTTAAAACCCATCATCTCATTGATTGACAGAGTATTATACGAAATTGCGAGGGCAAATGTGCCAAGGATGAACGGGATCTCATTGGTGAGGAGTAACTCTATCTCCCTGACTCCACCGATAACAGCAAACAAGGATCCACTTGTTATCCCTCCAACAATAACACAGAGGATCTCACCCATAAGCAGGTAAAAGAGAACCACAAGACCAAACGTGTAATCGAATGAGATTCCTGCAACAGGAACGAAAAATGATGCCAGTATGGCACAAAGAAGAGCCATGACAGGGGCGATGATAAAGAGTGGACTTGCTTTTTCAGGGATAAATGTATTTTTAGAAAAAAGTTTTAGGATATCATAGAGGGGCTGTAAGATCTTTGTCCTGTTAATATCCCGCCATGCCGGGGGAATCCTGACCACCGGGCCCCTACGTGATTGAATTCGTGCATTGAGTTTCCGAAGGAGGAACGAGAGTAGGATTCCTATACAGAAGGCGATCAACGGGTTTATCAGGAACAGCAAGGTCATTATCTCCTACCACCTGATACAGTAACCTTTCCCTGATTTACCACCGTTACACGATCAGCACATGAGAAACAGGGATCAACGCTACCAATAATGACCGGTACATCCCCGATTTCACTACCTTTGATCAGATCA
This sequence comes from Methanospirillum hungatei, assembly GCA_003251955.1. Lineage (GTDB taxonomy): Archaea > Halobacteriota > Methanomicrobia > Methanomicrobiales > Methanospirillaceae > Methanospirillum > Methanospirillum hungatei_A. The sequence goes on along the minus strand of QKDV01000152.1, from coordinate 1,647 downwards.
ATCATCACTCTCACATTCGGGTATGTTGGAACCCTCAGGCGGACAAATTCAGGAGTATTTGTACCGTTTGAGGCGACATGATAGAGCAATTCACCTCTCGGTGGTTCTGTTCTCGAAAATCCTTCACCACATGGGAGTTCATTCACCGGAGTGATTAGTTCTGAAGGGGCTGATCTGATCACATCACAGCACTGCTCACAGATATGCAGGGACATGAGAACTTCCCTCATTCTTACCTTCACTCGTGCAAAACAGTCTCGATCGTTCTCTGTAATCACATCCCAGTCAACATCCTCATACGCTGCATATGGGGAATTCTTCCTGATATCCACCCTGATGCCACTCCCTCTTGCGATCGGACCCACAGCTCCGAATTTTTTTGCCACATCCACTGTGAGAACACCTGTTTTGTGGAGCCTGCCGGTGAACACATCATTTGCCAGTAACTGATCAAAGTATTCTGGTACAGATTTCTTTAGATTCTTGAGTTTTGATTTGATAACGTCGATATGAACAGGAGTAACATCATTCCTGATGCCTCCATGAGTGATAATGCCATGACTAATCCGCTGACCTGACATAATCTCCAGACTGTCAAGTATCTCTTCACGAATTCTGATAGCATGCATCAGCATAGTCCGAAACCCGGTCAGATCTCCCATCAGACCTATCGCCAGAATATGGCTCTTCATCCTCTCCATCTCACCGAGCAACGTCCGGGTATAGAGAGCCTTTTTTGGAACGGTGATATCAGCGATCTGCTCTACTGCCTGTGCAAAGGTCATACTATGTGAAACATTGCAAAACCCGCATATCCTCTCTGCAAGAAAGAGATCCTTATAGTAGTCACGTCTCTCCATCAGCTTGATGACACTTCTATGATTAAACCCGAGTTTCAGGTCTGCATCCCTGACAACCTCATCTTCGACCGACATCTTCAGGTAATTGCTCTCTATCAAAGCAGGATGATAGGGCCCGTACGGGACTACCGAGAGGTGTTTACTGAAGATATTATCATGGGGAGGGTGGGCAGTGGGGCTCGTATTAATCCGCTCACTCTCTGTATCGCCCTTTGGATGTGTACTGGAGTACATATCCTCCCAGTTCAAGGGAAGCCAGAGATGCCTGGGATCTGGATGGTTTTTCACCTGTACACCCAGAAACTCAATCATCTCCCTCTCTGCCCAGTCTGCCTGGGTCGTGATCGGTGTAACAGACTCGATAATCGGTCTTTTACGGTTTACATACGTCCGAAGTACCAGATTACGGCTGGGAATCTCCTCATCGAAGGTAAAATAGTAGTCTATCCTGATCCCGGGAACACCCGCGTCAACACCGGAGGCATACATCATCCTGGCTCCCTGGTTCAGGAGTTTGGAGACCTCAGTGCCTACCTCATCTGCCTTTATCTCGGTGACATCAAGAGCAGCCTGTCGCTTACTCATCTTTCACGCTCCCGAACGGTGATTCAAGTGTGTAAATCTCGTCCTGATTCAGGTAGATCTCACTAGCTCCACAGTTGAAATTCTCATCCACGTTTCTGTATTCAGGGATGAGTGTCGGGATGATCACCGAAAAGAAGACATAGAATGATACCAGCGAGGCAAGCTCTGCAAACAGAAAGAGAAGCATCGGTGAACCGTTCTG
>QKDV01000184.1 GCA_003251955.1 Methanospirillum hungatei | reverse complement strand
AATATGGCTTAAGAATGCATCATAGAACCTGAGTTTGAATGCAAGTCGCTCTTCTGATGCACCACCGTTTGGAAAGTAGATCGTGTAGAGTGTGAATTCAGGGTACCTGGCAACGATGGTCCGTCCCTCATGATCAAATTCGCTGAAGCCAAACCCATATGAGATATCGTCAGGTTCCTTTCTGGTGTAAAGTGCAACGCCGCTGTACCCTTTTCTCTCTGCTGGGTTCAGATAAAAGAAGTAGTCCCCAATCCGCCCGAGACCGGCCGGAAGACTCTTTGCATCAACTTTTGTCTCTTGCAGACCGCAGATGTCCGGTTGATCATGAACCAGAAAGTCAGGAAAAGTTTTGCCGTTAAGGATCTCTTTGCCAGCAATAGCCCTGAGACCATTCACGTTCCACGAAAGGAGTCTGTATCTTGTCATTGAACCCGTAAGATTATATTTTATTTTTTTGAATTATCCGATTCCAAACTCACGAAGTGCCCTGACGCTGTTGTATGCACCCCGGTATGTTGGGACATCTACAACACCCTGTGCACCATGTGCATACATCGCGGTGGCAATGGTGCTGAAATTAATCGATCCATTGCCCACTTCCTGATGTTCTTCAGAGATTCCCTTGCAATCATAGAGGTACATGTACCTGCTTGCCCCGTCATGAAGGAACTGGGGCAGGCATCCGTTTGCATGTGCATGTCCGATATCAAGGGCCAGTGGTACCTGGCTGATCATCCCGAGATCCTCTGGTGTTCTGAGCACGTAGTTTGACCACCGGCCGGCGTTCCTGATAAGAAACCTGACCCCATACTCATCAGCAGCCTGAATTAGGTCGCGACTCGAGCGGGAGAGCTGTTTGCGTGCCTGTGCAAACTCAGAAGAAGATGTCAGATATCCGGGATTTACGATAACATCAGCATTAACCTCTGCAGCTAACGTGAACCGCTCGACAACAACAGCCACCGAAGCCTGCCTGACCGGCTCAAGAATACTTGACAGGTTGATATCAAGCTGAGGAAGTCGGATTGAATACCGGTACGCAAACGACTCCAGAAGGCTCACCGAGGGGATGCGATGTGCTCCCCCGTCAATAATCTCGACTCCCCTGGTTAGTGATCCCAGATTCTCCAGCGTAACCTCAAGCGGAGAATCTTTTAAACAACGGGTGGATATCCAGAGCATAATTTATTGAGGTATCGAACCGGGTGACTGCCCATCGATTACCTTTCTCCTGAGGGTTTATATGATCTTCAGGTATCAATCTGTTTCGTAATTATTCTGACGGACCAGTAAGAGGATCCTACACCGTATCTTTTTTCAGTAGTGATCTGCAACATAGTACACATGGCAATCAATAAGGATTCAACCATCCTTGAAGTTCTTCAGGCAAACCCTGACGCCGGAGCAGTCTTTGCACGATTTGGCATGGGCTGCGTCGGATGTGCGATCAGCCGTGGCGAGACTGTAAGCGAGGCTGCAGCTGCTCATGGTATTCCTCTTGCAGATCTTCTCAGTGCCCTCGGTATCGAGGCTTAAATCTTTTTTTAAGTAACCAAAGCGCTCAAGCTGGGTCTTTCTCTTTCTGTGATATTTGAAAAAAAGAGTGTTAGCGAGTTCTTACAGGTAGCCGAATGACTTGAGAACTACGTCCGGGTTAACAGCCCCGACATGATATACCTTGCCTTCAGTCAGCTCGTTGATGGTGACTTCAGCTGGTGAGAAGAGTGAGGTGTCAATCTGGTAGAAATCAAAGTTTGCTTCCTTGAAGATGTCGTAGAATGGCTTTCCGTATCCCTTAGACTTGTTGCTTGGGATCTTTTCGAGGTAATCCTTGATCTCCGGTGCCTTCATGGTGAGGTTGATCTGACCGTGATAGATGGTTGCATCGTTGGTCGTTCCCATTGCCTTGGTTGCATCTGCTTTAACCGGTGGAATAGGTGCACAGCCGATGGCTGCGGTGATCTTCTTGGTGTCAAAGCCGAGTTCGTTCAGCTTGTAGATCGCGGTCTCGACACAGCGCCCTGAAACCTGGATAGAACCTACGATGGATGCGGTTGGTGCAACAACTGCACAGAGGTTCTCTACCTCGATACCACAGTCCTTCGCAATCTTTTCCATTACTTCGCCATTTGGCAGGTGGTCTGACTCAAGTGCGATGACTGCATCATCGCTCTCGTCCTCGTATCCGATGACCTCAAAGGTGTGCTTTGGCTTGAGTGCAAGTGCCCGTGCAGGACCTGAACCCATTGCAAAGTAGTTTCCTACCTTGACTGTCCATCCTGCCTTCTGTGCACCGAGACAGGAGATTGCAGGAAAGTCAGTGCTGACCTCGATGAATGGCATCGGCACATCCTTGATCTGACCCATCCTGAAGTTGACCTCTCCAAGACCACCCATACAGATCTCAGTAAATGCACGACCAGCAGCATATCCTCCCGCTACAGAGACACCACAATCCACGATCTTGGCACCATTGTCAAGTTCATGGTATGCGACATTAAAATCTTCAGAATAGTTTGCGAGATTATCGAATATCTCAAGAGCTAATTCATTAACACTTATCACGTTCGAACCCCCATGGAGTACACTTACATCTGGGATGGAAGTGTATTGAAGACTTCGATTTCGTCTTTGAACGTCTTTTTATAGATATAAAAGAATTTTATCGGGATCGTAACGGAGATTGATCAGGCGTGTCCGTCCCCTTCCTTCTTTGAACTGAAGATTGAGCAACCGGAGGCTGTCGAGCTTCTGGACCATTTCATAAAAGGACGTGTACCCTATCTTTAGTTCCTTCTTTGCAACTTCAAAGAGATCGCCGGTTGTGAGTTGTTCGTCAGTTTTAGATACCTTTGCGATCAGTTTTATCAGGGATTTCTCTTCTGTACTCAACGATTTGAGGCTGTACTGGAGGTGGACGTACTTTGATATCTTATACGCCTCCCTGATATGCTCCCTGCTGATCTCACGCTCTGCTGCCATCTCTGCGTTCAGTGCAGATCGTTTCAGCATGTCGATGCCTACTCTGAGATCCCCTGAAGCCATTGTGTGGGCAGCTATGAGTTTGAGCATCTCCTCAGACAGGACGCCAGGGTAAAACCCTTGCAGCACCCTCTCGCGGAGGATATTATAGACTTCAGCCTCTGCATACGGGGGAAAGTAGATCTCAGTCGGGGCAAAGACCGACCTGACGCGGCTGTCTATTTCACGGGAGAGATCGACCTCCATGTCAGATATGATAACGATCACTCCCATCCGTGTTCCCGGGTATGCCTCATGGGATCTGAGTAGAATATAAAGAATCTTGTTCAGTTCGTTCTCAACCTGAAGGTAGTTGGCATCATCGAGTGCTACCACCACAACACGATTCTGTTCGATCATCGCCTGAGCGATTGATTCAAAGACCCGTTTGAATGAGTTTCCGGCAGCAGACGGGCCGTGTCCTACAAGTTTTTTGTATATCTCTGAAAGGATGGAGAACCGGGTATTCTCGATCTGGCAGTTGACCTGAACTGGAACCATCATCGATTCAATATCATCAAGGTCGCTGAAGATCTTCCTGACCGATGTGGTCTTTCCTGTTCCCGGTGTTCCCTTGATGATGGCGTTGAGTGGTCTTCCTCCTTTCAGCCCTGGACTGAGCAGGAAAGAGAGTTCGCGCATCTGGTTCTCCCGGTAATTGAACTGGTCGGGAATATAATCGATCTCAAAAACGTCGGGGTCCCGAAAAAGGGTCTCATCCCACATCAGTAAACTCTTTTTCGGCATTGCTTCCCCTTTATATACTGGCCTTATTTCTGTCTGAAGGAGACTGGTTCTGGTGACGTATTGGAGATAATATGACTAGATGCTGTCGGTTCCCTGGATGATATGCGGACTTCTTTGAATTAGCTCCTACTTTGAGAGGAGCAGCGGGAGAAGGTCTGTCCCTGTCATCGATCCAAACCCCCCAGATATTGCCTCTTTTTCTGAGAACATTATGCATCCATCGTTTTTAATCCCCCTGATTGCAAACGGTACTGGATCACCAGTATGGGTTTTCACCCTGATCGGAGTCGGATGATCAGGCAGAATTGCGATCCTTCCATCAAACTCTTTCATGATTGTACCGAGCATGGAGTCTACCCGCTCGATAGCGAGGATCTTCTCTTTGAGATCTCCCATGTGTCCAGCCTCATCAGGTGCCTCAACATGGAGATAGAGAAAATCAAGATGTTTGAGTGCATCTATGGCGTAGCGTGCCTTTGCGTTATAGTCGGTATCTAGGAATCCGGTTGCTCCCGGCACCCTGATGATCTCCATTCCCGCATACTGTGCGATTCCATTGAGGAGATCCACGGCTGAGATCATCCCTCCTGATATACCCCAGAGATCTGAAAAACGTGAGATTTCAGGGCGCTTGCCACTACTCCAGGGCCAGATGTGAGTTACAGGTCTCTTTCCTGCAGAGATCCGGTTCTTGTTAACCGGGTGATCAGCAAAGACTCTGCTGCTGATCTCCATAAGGGTGATGATGAGCTTCTTATCTGGTCCATTCGGAAGCCACTCTTCGATCTTCTGGTCAACGATATCGTGAGGAGGGGTGGACTCAACCCCTCCACCACCGGGCAGGACCATCAGGTTACGGTAACTGACACCAGGATAAAAAATTACAGCATTTTTGAGATCTGTCTTCTGAACCTCTTCATTGAGTGCCTCGAGCAGTGCTGCCCCTTCGTCACTGCTGATATGTCCGGCTGAAAAGTCTGCCATGATACCGTCAGCGATGGTGACAAGATTGCACCGGTATGCCATATCGGCTGGTCCGAGATTGATTCCCATACTTGCTGCCTCAAGAGCGCCTCTCCCTGTATAGCAGGTCTTCACGTCGTACCCGAGCACACCAAGGTTGGCGATGTCACTTCCTGGTTGGTATCCATCAGGAACGGTCTTAAGCAGCCCCATTGCCCCTTCTCTTGCGATCTGATCCATGAACGGTGTGTCAGCCGCTTCAAGCGGGGTCTTTCCCCCGAGCTCATCAATCGGCTCATCAGCCATGCCATCACCGAGGACGATGAGGTACTTCATTCATGCCCCGAGAGTGCCGCCTTTACTGCCAACCTGACACTATCATGGCTGCCCATCTTCGGGGTGTACCCGAGGGCCTTGAGTTTCTCGACCGAGAGTTGCATCTTCGGGACATCTCCAACCCAGCCACGGCTCCCACCGGTGTACTTATAGGAGACATTAGAAAGACCTGCCTCGTTTATCAGAATGTCTGCAATTGTGGTCACATCTATCCAGTCTTCTGAACCGATGTTGTAGGTGTTCACCTGTTCGTCTGCGTGTTCAATCACGAACGAGATTGCAGCGACGCAGGCAGTCACCTCCAGGTATGACTTGGTCTGTTTTCCATCCCCGAGGATCTCAAGTTCTTTCGGGTTCGCCCTGAGTTTTTTGATAAAGTCAGTGATAACCCCGTGTCCGCTTCTGGGGCCGATTATGTTAGCAAACCTGAAAATGTAGCCCTTCACGCCGAAGCTGTGACAATATGCAGAGATCAGTGCCTCGCAGGCGAGTTTTGCTGCACCATATACAGAGACCGGTTCCATCGGGGTGTAAGTCTCTGGTGTCGGAATTACAGTCGCTTCTCCGTAAACCGTAGAAGTGGATGTGAAGACGATCTCCGGGATCTTGTGTATTCTGATTGCTTCCAGCACCCGGTGGGTTGCAATGATGGTATTGTTGAGCTGTGCGTCAGGGGTCACCGCACTCTCCCGTACATCCGGGTCTGCGGCGATATGCCATACGCGGTCAGCCCCTACACAGGCGTCCTGCCATCCAGGCTCAAGCAGATTTGCTCTTACAAATTTGACAGCCCCTGAATCGAGGTGTTTGCTGATAAAACGCAGGTCTCCGGCGAGAAGGGCATCGATCACCACAACCTCATCTCCCTGCGCTACAAGGTGATCAACTATATGGGAACCGATGAATCCGGCTCCGCCGGTTACGATACTACGCATCCATACAAATATTCCTCTCCTTCTACCTAAGCGTAAGCCATGTTCATCGGGATCGATCACGGAACAACAGCCATGCGGTTTGCTGGAGCGGATGCCAGTTTTAAAATACCGCGTAAGGAAGCGACCGGCTTTTGCATGACCGATCTCGCACGCCTCTGCCCAACCAACAGTCTAGACGATATCGAGGGGATCGCAGTAACCTACTCGATGGGTGACAACTTCTCAACAATAACCCGTATTCAGGATTTGAAAAACCGTGGCCTGGTAAGTCAGGAGGGTGCTGGTGAACATACCGGTGG
>QKDV01000138.1 GCA_003251955.1 Methanospirillum hungatei | reverse complement strand
GAAAAGAATCCGGCTTTGTCTATTGCCCGTGCGAGCGGGATCATGTCCTCTGTCTTCATCCGCGTTGCGATGAGAGACTGATGGGCGTCCCTGAGTGTGGTATCGGTGATCTGAAGCTTCGTATTCCGGGCTGGACTCATATTGGCACCTCTGAATCGGCTTTTAGCGATTCAAACAGAAAAGGTTCAACCGGAGACCTTAAAAAAGTCTCAGACAATCAGAGAGACTGCAAAAATCAGCACGCAAAACGTCCCGGCTGCGATATCTGTAGAAGAGGTCACAAAGGCCGGACATAGGCTTCCACCTCCCTGATATCCATGTATCGCAAGGACACAGGCACGTTCCCGGGCAAGGCGCAGTTGCCTGACAAGAAGGCTGGCAATTACTGGCGGGAGATTGGACCCTGTAAGTTTCTGACCTTTCTGTGAGAGCGCGATCCGAGTTCTTCTGAATTCGTCGGCAAGGATCTCAGTTGTAGAGATACTCATCTCCCCGACAAGCCCGAGATCAAATCCATATGTTTTCCCTAAAAGCCAGACTGAAACATCAAGAAGTTCTCCAGGATATCGCTTACTGTATGCCCAGGAGGCGATCACGAGCACAACTGAAATCCGTATGAGGTAAGAGACTCCGTCCCCACCTGATAACTGGGTTGCGACTGCAGCAATGCAAGGAAGTATAAAAACCATGACAGCAGTCTTGAGATCACCGAATGAGGTTTTATGGTCTGTGCAGATCACCCACCAGAGCATGGTGAGTAGTGCACCAGTTAGGGAAAGGAAAGAGACTATTGAGAGGAGCAGCACTCCCCCGAGCCTTATCCGTGGATCCTGCATACGGCCTCCGCAAGATCCTTCCACGAAAGTCCTGAAAGATCAGAGTCGTTTTTGAGAAGATATCTAATCAGGTGGGGAGCAGTCTTCCATGAGTGAAGTGATCCTGGGATCTCCCCAATATCTAAAAGCACTCCGTCTTGCATCTCCCAGAGATGATCGATACGTGGCAGTGTCGTGATGTCGTGGCTTATGATGATGATTATCCTGTCATGATCATCAGAAAGGTGTGAAGAGATCCAGTACCTGGCCTCTTCGTCAAGCCCGGCAAACGGCTCATCCAGTATCATCAGATCATACCTGCCAAGAAGCAGACATGCGAGATGGAGACGTTTGAGTTCTCCTCTGGAAAGGGTGAGGATATCATCAGGTTCTCTTCCAGAAAGACCTGCGGTCTTTAGAACCAGATCAGGATCATGCCCCCAACTTAAGATCTCTTCCTTAACAGTGGTGGTTGTGATATGATACTCAGGAAACTGCATCGAGAGCACTGAAGTCCGGATTCCCTCCTTTGTTACCATACCTGATTCTGGCTCCAGGACACTGCCTAGGATCTCGCCAAGGGTTGATTTGCCTGATCCCACTCTGCCGGTAAGAAGATGAACTCCCTGGCGAAATGTTCCAGATGCCTGGAGAGAGAAGCCCTCTCTGTTTACTTGTATCTGTTCAAGAGTCAGTTGCATGAACAGCCCTCCATAAGGCAGGATCCCTCAGTGAGCGGAGAGGAGAGAGGTGATCTGATCCATGAAATGACTTCATGAACACCTCATCAGGGTTGCCTTCACGAAGGATCTCCCCTCCTCTCATCACGATTACCCGGTCTGCAGATGCGACCCGATCAGGTCGGTGGGTAGCAAACAGAACGTGGGGCACGTTTGCATCCCTGATTATGGCATCAATTGATCTGAGTGTTGAGGCATCAAGGTGTGAGTCGGTCTCATCAAGGATCAGGATATCCGGTTTTGTGATGAGTGCGGCAGCAAGTGCGGTCAAAACCTTCTCTCCTCCAGAAAGGGTACGAACGGGGCGGTCGAGAAGGGGTTCTAGGTTCAGGGTTGTGGTTAGTTCATGAACTGATTCATCGATCATCCTGCATGGCTGATGAGAGAATCTGAGTGTTGAGGCTATCTCATCGATCACCCTGGTAAATGTCATGTTGAGATCAGGGAACTCGCCAACCCACCCGATAGTCGCCTCACGTGGTCTGATAGTATTGATCAGGATACTCCCCTGGGCCGGGAGTTGAATGCCGGCGATCGCCTCTAGGAGCGTTGTCTTTCCGGATCCATTCGGCCCTGTGATCGCGACCAGCCCGGGTTCAATGGATAAGTGAGGAATGGAGAGGCATCCGCATCTGATCGAGTTAAGGCTTATCATCTGCTTATTTGCCACTGGGGGTTTGTTTCAAGCCTTGCAGCAATCAGGTAAACAGCAAGACCTTTGATCAGATCTCCTGGCAGGAATGGAATCATCCCTGATAGAGCGGCTGCAGAGGTTGACATCCCTGTTGAGAGGGTAAGCCAGACGATACCAAAAAGGTAGATGAAAGCCGTTGCAAGGACAAGACCCGCGATACGAATCTCACGGGATGAATACTCATATGCAATCCCGGCAGCAAGGACAGCAGGAATAAACCCTATCAGATAACCCCCTGTTGGTCCGATGATGACCCCTAGTCCAGCCATTCCGTTGTGAAAGACCGGCAGTCCGAGTGCTCCAAGTACCAGATACAGCAGAACAGGAATGATAGCCTGCCTCTTCATCACGGCAGCGGCTAGAAGAACGGCCAGAGTCTGAAGAGTTACGGGTACCGGGAAGAGTGGAAGGGGTATTGGTATTGAAATCCAGGAAAAAACTGCTATCAGGGCAACAAAAAGGGAACTATTGGTAAGTATTGTAGCACGGTTAAGGTCGCCAAACATCTTCAGATATGTACGCAGTCACCTGCTATGACCTTCTCTATCTTACCGGTGTCTTTGCGAACAACCAGTGCCCCGCTCGGGTCGATGTCTACTGCCTCGCCCTCAAAGCTGTTTCTGAGTGTGTTTATCCGTACCCTTCGTCCGATAGTTGAGGAGAAGTTCTTCCACTCTCTGATAACTGCATCGTACTCCCCCTGGGTGATCATGTCGTAACGTGCCTCAAACTCCTTCAATATGGCAGCAAGAACAGCAGCACGATCAATCTCATGATTCACCTCGTGACTGATGGATGTGATCAGGTGCTTGATTGGCTCATTAAGATTATCAACACTGATGTTTGCGTCGATACCGATTCCGACCAGACAGTATTTTACTTTCTCCCCATCAGCACCGAGTTCGAGCAAGATTCCCGCAACCTTTTTGTCACCGATGATGATGTCGTTCGGCCATTTGATAAGCGCACCTATATCAAACATCTTGCGCAGAACCCGTGCAACCGATACCGCCCCGGCAAGGGTGAGCATGAAGAGGTGATCAATTGGTATCTTTGGGGTAAGCACGATGGTGATCCAGATTCCACCGCTCGGGGAGACCCAGGCTCTGCCCAATCTTCCGTATCCCCCGGTCTGCTCCTCAGCGATAATTACAAGTCCGTTGAGGTCCTCAAGATCGCCCTGGTCAGCAAGATCCTTGCCATACCATATCGTGGATGGGATGCTGTCAAAGTACCGCATTCTCCTACCGATGACCTTCGTCTTGAGATGCTTGTAAACCGCATGTGGTCTGAAATCCAAGTTTCTTTTGTTGAGCAGGTATCCCTCGTCATCAGATGCGACAATGTCATATCCGATCATCCTGAGTTCATTGATATGCTTCCATACCGCTGAGCTTGATATAGAAAGTTCTGTGCTGATCTCGCTACTTGGTACTGGCTTTTCACTTTTTTCAAGGATTTCAAGAACTTTAAAGGCAGTTGAGTACATTCGTTCACCGTTTGGCATTGATCTGTTCAGATGGAAGCGGGCATGGGTCTTTTCCACATACCTGCTTTAAGATCATGGTTTGATGCTCCATGAGTGTGGCAAGGTCAAATATGCCGGTGATATCGACAAGACCGATAGCGGCAATGACGTCTCCTGATGCATTCCGGACAGGAGCAACGACGACCGGAACCCCTTTGTATTGACCTGAACGGGGAGTCTCCTTAACTACCTTGTTTGAGGAGATAACTTCATCCAGCACCGGGCCATTGTATGCACGATCAACAACAACTCCCTCTTCAATCCTGACGCCGGATGTGTTTCGTGCCCGTGCAGTCACCGGGAGTCTGCCGACGATCTCGTGGATTGCCATGCAGATGGGGATGAGATCTTCGGCTGTTGCATCAGCCGATATGGTATAGTGGTCCATCGATATCCCTCATATTTCCCTCGCATGCAGCTACAATAAGGTTTCGCCATCACTCTTGCAGAAATCGCGCAGGAATCTCCTGGATGGATATTCATGGAGGCTTGTCAGGATAATCCTACCGGCCCCGAGCGAGTATTCAACCAGAACTGGGGCGCCTCGCATTCTCATCCTGACTGCAAGCTTCTGAGACTCCTGTTCGGGCACCTGGGCGTCTGCACCTGATGATCCCGGGATCGTAAATATCCCGTCAATAGAAATGGTCTCCGGACAATCTTCAAGGATACAGGAGATAGGGTGGCATCCCTCTTCTTCAATCTTACCTTCAGAGAACCCGAATCGATACTGAATTGTCACTGGAAGCCAGTCATATGCGTCCGGGCGATCAATTCCAGCGCCAAACGCAATAAGAGTGCCACCACCTTGGATGAAACGATGGATCCTGCCTTCACTTGCCCGTAAGGCATGTATGACCGATGAGTATGATGGATTGGCAAACCCGCCGGGAATGATGATTGCCGAGAAGGCTCTCCTGAAAAATGGTGCTGCAAGAAGGTGAGGGGTAACCAGTTCAGGGACAAATCCGCAGTCCTCGATCAGGCGGGTGAACATCATTGGACTATCCCAGACGATCCCAACTCGCATGGTCATGTATTATCCCTTTATTACCCCGAGTGGTTCAAACCGGACAACAAGTCGTGAAATTCCGAGCTGATCCACAACCGAGACAACCTCACTACTTGGCTTGTATGCACCCGGAGCCTCTTCTGCGATGGCAGCGTCATGGGGTGCCTTCACCATGATCCCTTCCCTACCGAGGGTTTCCCTAACCTGGCTGCCTTTTATCGTCTTCTTGGCCTGGGATCTCGAGAGGACCCGGCCAGCTCCATGACAGGTAGAACCGAATGTCCGTGTCATTGCTTCTGCTGTCCCTTTCAGGAGATACGATGAGGAGCCCATACTTCCCGGAATGATGACCGGCTGGCCTATCTTTGAATAGTCGGAGGGAACGTCCGGGCATCCCGGTCCGAATGCCCGGGTTGCGCCTTTACGGTGCACACATACCTTTGTCAGTTTCCCATCGATATCATGCTCCTCTATCTTTGCAACATTGTGAGCCACGTCATAAACGAGCCTGATATCATCATAGTCGATCCCACAACATTTTATCAGGACATTGCGGATCTGGTGGGTGATCACCTGTCGGTTAGCCCAGGCATAGTTTGCAGCTGCTGCCATTCCACCGAAGTATGCTGTTCCTTCCGGAGATGTCAGAGGAGCACACGCGAGCTGCCTGTCAGGGAGCTTAATATGATATTTTTCCACAGCTCGCTCAAGGGTCTGGAGGTGGTCAGTACATACCTGGTGACCAAGACCTCGTGATCCGCAGTGAACCATAATGCAGACCTGCCCCTCCTCAACACCGAAGACTTTTGCAGCTTCAGGATCACAGATCTCCGATGCCACCTGTATCTCAAGGAAATGGTTGCCTGCTCCCAGGGTTCCGCTCTGAGGAACACCGCGTGAACGTGCTTTTTGTGAGACATGGGAGGGATCTGCCCTTTTCATACTGCCTCCCTCCTCACAGTGGGCAACATCCTCTTCTGTTCCGAATCCTTCTTCGACTGCCCATGCAGAACCATGGGTCATCATTCGGTCCAGCTGTTTTGGAGAGAGCCTGAGTGAGGACCGTGCCCCAACCCCTACCGGCACCGCATCGTAGAGTTGATCCAGAATCTCCTTCTTCTTTGTAATATCCTTCACAGTGAGTGGTGTAGTCAGGAGCCTTACACCACAGTTAATATCAAATCCGACTCCCCCCGGTGATATCACACCGGTTTCGTAGTCGAATGCAGCTACCCCGCCAATGGGAAAGCCGTATCCCCAGTGAATGTCAGGCATCGCAAGTGAATGCCTGATGATCCCTGGCATCGTTGCTACATTGGCAAGTTGGGTTATCGCTCCGTCCTCAAGTGTTCCGGTCAGGCTGTCTGAGAGGAAGAACCTGCCAGGCACTCTCATTCCTTCAACAAATCCTATCGGAACCTCCCATTCGAGTTCACCGGCCCGCTTCACACCATTAATCATTGGAGGATTCACACATCGAATAATATATCCAGTACATAATTATCGTTCTGTCTGCTGATCGAAAGACCGCA
>QKDV01000102.1 GCA_003251955.1 Methanospirillum hungatei | reverse complement strand
ACGGAGTCTCTCCCTGTCACCATATCTCCATGCATCAATATCCTCATCGTACTCAATGTTCTTCTTGGTCCTGGTCGGCATAGCAATGGATGGAAGATCACCTCTGGTCATCTGGGAGTACCACTGCTTTGGAATTCCCAGCAGTTTCTCCAGTGTTTCTTTTTTTCTGACTTCCTTATCGATCAAGATCCACCACCACTTTCTTCTTCTCGTCTATTCCCCTGATATCGATACTTCCCCTGCCAGTTCCGGGAAATTCGGTGATCCAGGTCTCTGATGGAGCGATACGGAGCTGCCATACTGCTGAGTAGTCATCTCCCATCTTCTCTACAAAGACCGGCGGTTTGTCAGCTTTCTGCGGATCATCCTGGGTGATGGCGTAGAGTGAGATGTCAACTGCATGTGATGTGTAATTGCTCACCAGTATCGAGACGATCCCATCCGATGTTCTCTTCTTTGCAACCAGCCGTTTCATGATCTGGCCTTCAATAGGAGAGGTATCCGGGATGGGTAGTTCAAGAGTCTCTGCTACCTTTGCTGCAATGTCGGGGATGATGGAGCAGATCGCCCGTGCTCGCTCCTCACTCTGTCTGCTCCTGTCACGACGCTGGATAAATGTCTTGAGATCACGGCCGAGATCCTGGAGAGCAAGCGTGATATCTCGCTCGATCTCGGGGATGGATGCAACCGCATCCTTGCTCTCGCTCGTAAACGGAACATTGGTCGATGCCACATGCACGAGAATGATCAATGGGCCGGTGGGGAGTCCCTGCTGACTGATACCATAGGTCTTCCAGTTTACCCCGCCGATGCATGATGTAATAGCACAGGCACCCTGTTGGTACATCAGGGGCACCCGGTTTGCAAACCGCATGATCCTAGCAGTTCCTTCTGCCTCAAGCTTGCCCCCCCATCCAAGTGCGGCCTCAACAATGAATGGATGTCCGTGATACACAGCAGCAGGCCGGGTTCTTGCAGAGATATAATCGAGCTGAAACTCTTTTTCAAGCCCCTGCCTGACGAGTTCCTCTCCTATCGGTGAGAGGCACTGCTGGGCCGGGGGGGGTGGAACATTAGCATTCTGCATCGCGGCTAGCAGGCTCCCGAGTTCTTTTATATTTAGAGATGAAGCCTGGCGGTCTTCCTTCATCGCTGAATTGTTCAGGATCTCGGTTGCTGTCTTCTCACCAACCCTGCTAAACCCATCTATCAGAAATGTCCTGAGTGATTCTTTGGAAGCGGCTGCCATCCGTTTGAGTTCGCCAAGTTCAACACCGTGTGGATGTGGCTTGATCGCTTTTGGTGGAACAATCGGTTCCTCACTTGCACGATCAAACGTCATCGTCTCTCCGTCGAGATCTACCCTGATCCGCCAATGAGGATTCACCACCGAGGTGTACCTGAGGTACTCTATGAGTCTCTTTCGTGCAGTCAGACTGCTCCTGAACTCTATCTCTATCCTAGTTCCATGAGTCCGGTCCCAGGATATTTCCTCGCGTGAGAGGATTTCAGGTTCGTTCGTCTCTGTTTTGATCTGGATGAGCATCCTGAATGCTCCCCGATCTGCACCGCACCGTGAGATAACAAGTGTTGGTGTCCCGGTTGTGAGTTGGGCATAGAGAACTGCTGCTGATATCCCGATACCCTGCTGTCCGCGTGACTGGCGGATCTGGTGGAACCGGGATCCGTAGAGGAGTTTTCCAAAGACAAATGGAATATTTTCTGGGACGATACCCGGACCGTTGTCCTCGACTACTACCTTGAAGACATCATCCTGCATTCTGAAGATTCCAAGGTAGATATCTGGGAGAACCCCTGCCTCTTCGCAGGCATCAAGAGCGTTGTCAATCGCCTCTTTGACCGTGGTGATGATCCCTCTCACCGGAGAGTCAAATCCGAGCAGGTGTTTGTTCTTCTCAAAAAACTCTGCGACACTGATGCTTCGCTGCTGACGTGCGAGTTCATCCGCAAGTGATTCAGCCGGAAGTTCTGCCTGCACAGGCCCGCTATCTTTTTTTCTTGCCATCGGTTGGAAAATTATGGGGTGTCAGTACTCGTGCAGCGGTACTAATTATTGTGCGGTAAGCGAGGTGATCACGTCATCAAGTGAAAGGGTCTGCTGCTCTCCTCCTTTCATATTTTTCAGAGTTGCCATGCCGGATCTGACCTCCTCCTCACCGATGATGACAACATAATCAGCACTCTTCCCGGCATTTTTCATCTGGGCCGAGAATCCCCTTCCCATCAGATCGATGCTACAGATAATTCCTCTGCCTCTTAGTTCACGGGAGACTGCGACTGCCCGGTCTCTGGCTTCAGGGGTGAATACCACTGTCACCTGCGGCTGGAATGGCATCCAAATTTTCTCACCGAGGGCAACCATTACCCGGTCAAATCCTATGGCAAACCCTACAGATGGTGTGTCCTCTCCACCAAACAGGTGAGCTAGCCGGTAAGCACCGCCACCGAGGATCTGGTTTTCAGCACCCAGACCTTCTGCGAAGCATTCAAAGACAACCCCCGTGTAATAATCAAGACCGCGGGCAATTGCAGGATTGATCTCGTACTGGATCCCCTGGCTGTCCAGTATTCTGAATGTCTCCCTGATCCGATCAGCCTCTGGTATCTCACCAATGACAGCAAAGACCTCATCAAGTGTCCTGGCACTAATCAGCTGTTGCAGAGGGGCTGCAAGATTCTCCCTACCTGTTTCAGAGAGGAATACTGATGCTGCATCTGTGTCACGCTTGTCAAGGAATGATCTAACCTTTTTCTGATCTTCAGCAGGGAGATCTTTGAGCAGGGTTCGCATAAAGGAGAGATGCCCGATCTTCATGACGAAAGTTACACCTGCGGCTCTGAGCAGTTCATCGGCAACCATCATTACCTCTGCATCAGCCATCGCCGAGTCTGCTCCGATAAGCTCGATTCCAAACTGCCAGAACTGCCGGTATCGTCCTTTCTGCGGGCGTTCGTATCGGTAGCAATCTGCGAAATAACACCACTTGATCGGTTTTGTCAATGACCGCCCTTCGTTGACAAAGGTTCTGAGAACCGGAGCTGTTAGTTCTGGCCTGAGAGCAAGCGATCTACCACCTTTGTCTTCGAAGACGTACATCTCGTCAATGATCCCCTCACCGGACCGTATCGTGAAGAGTTCGAGTTCCTCAAATGTGGGTGTTGTTACTTCGCGGTACCCCCAGGTCCGTGCCTTTGCCCGCATACGTGCCTCGATCTCCCTGCGCTGCTCCATTTCGTCAGGGAGCATATCCCGTGTTCCTCGTGGTCTGCTCAGCATGTGTTGCCTCTGAAACTACCGCCTGGCTGGTGTTTTTCCAAGTGCCCGGTCAATTACCGGTTCGGTTGAAAAAACATGCTCCCGTTTCTGTTGTCCCTGAAGCCATAGTCCTAGCAGGACAATACCTATGCCCAGAATATCAGCAGACGGGAAGAGCAGGATCTCTCCTGCTCCTGCGGTGGTGATAGCGGTGTGCAATACTCCTATTCGTGCCGCTCTCCGGTACCCGGCAAGGCCGGTCCTCATATAAATCCTGATATCACGCAGCCAGAGAAAGAGACCTGTGACTACACCGAAGATAGCGATATAGAAGAGATAACTCACCACAATGAACCTATTATGTAATCTTTGACTCATATCTTACTATCTTATATGGAGCCTGATAGTGATCTGCGGGATCTTCTGGAGAGTGTCAGAAGAGGGGTATTATCTCCTGATGAGGCTGAAAGGGAGATACAGGGCAGAAGTACAGGTCATGTCGGGTCAATAGCTCATCTTGATCTAGAGCGGGCGGGCCGGTGTGGTATTCCTGAAGTGATACTTGCAGAGGGTAAGGACCCTGTGCACCTGTATGCCATTGCCGAAGGATATGCCCGCAGAACTGGCCGCTGTGTTATCACAAGGATCGATCCTGACACAGTACCTTCCTTGCAGGAGATCACTACACGTCTAGGCATATCCTGCAATTACTCGCCCGAAGGTAGGATTATGGTTCTTGGCAGTGCTCCAAAGGTACCTGATACTGGTGGTATTATCGGGGTTGTCACAGCAGGAACATCTGATATCAGGGTTGCAGAAGAGGCACGGGTCATTGCAGAGGAGATGGGATGTAAAGTCCGCACAGCTTATGATGTCGGCGTTGCCGGAATTCACAGGCTATTCCCGGTGTTAGAAGAGATGAAGGATTGTCATGCTTTTGTTGTGGCAGCAGGTAGGGAAGGGACGCTTCCGGCAGTGGTTGCCGGCCTTATGAATCAGCCGGTTATCGGTGTTCCAGTCTCAACCGGATACGGATACATGGGAAAAGGGGAGGCTGCTCTTGCCAGTATGCTTCAGTCCTGCTCTGTGCTAACTGTTGTAAATATTGATGCCGGGTTTGTTGCCGGAGCATTCGCAGCAAGGATCGCAACCATGGTTGCAGGGAGAAGAACGTGAAACGTGCATTTTATATCGGCAGGTTTCAGCCGTTTCACAACGGTCATCTGACTGTCATCGACCGTATCACCAAAGAGGCTGATGAACTGATTATTGGTATTGGGAGTGCCCAACTCAGCCATGACCTAGAGAATCCCTTCACTGCAGGTGAACGGGTACTGATGATCACCAGGGCACTGGTTGGCCTTAGTCGGCCGTTTTATGTTATCCCGATAGAAGACATTAAGCGTAATGCTCTCTGGGTTGCCCATATCATTTCGATGACGCCCCCCTTTGATATCGTGTACACGAGCAACCCGCTGGTAATCAGGCTTTTTTCAGAGGCAGGAATACCGGTCTGTTCACCAGACATGTTCAAGCGTGAATCACATTCTGGAACATCAATAAGAGAGCGGATGCGAACCGGTGAGCCGTGGGAAAGTCTGGTTCCACCTTGCGTGGTTGATGTGATCAACGAGATTGATGGAATTGATCGAATTAGGGATTTAGACCGTAGTGATGGTGATCTTTCAACTTTGTTTTCATCAGGTGCAGACCATGTTTAAGCGAATAACAGAATTATTCAGATCAAAAAAACCAGAGCCGAGAGCCAGCATAACAACTCTTGCTGATCTTCCTGTATGGCTGGATGCAGAAGAACAGACATGTATCAGTCTCCGTTCAGAACAGTTCAACGATTCACGTGAGATCATTGAGAAGGCAAGACAGGATATTCTTCAGCTTCTGGCAGAGTTCGGGGCTGAAGATTCAGTTGTAGAGGCAATGCATCCCAAGGTTGAGCAGGTGAACCGCCACAACCTCCCGCAGTTCAAACACAAGGTAGAAGATGCTCTTGATGTCGAGTTCTCCGATGAGGATGAGACCTATTATCAGCAGGTTGCCGATATGATCAACAGTTGTTTTAAAGCATATCGGGGTCCCGGCCGGTATCTTCATCACCTTTATGGGGATGAGGTGAAGGTCTTCAGACAACTGATGGATCAGATTGGAAAAGAGCTCAATCTCCTGACCGAGGCAATAAAGAACTCACGCATCAGGCTTGCGCGAATCGAGGCGGTAAGAGAGGGAATGGGAGTAGTCAGGGATACAGAGGAAGAACTGGCTGAGGTCTCTGTAATTAGAAGAGAGATGGATGAGAGACGCACCGATCTTGTCAGGCGTAAAGAAGAGTTCTCTCATGATCTGGATCTCCATGCCTCAAGCCCTGAGTTTAATGAGTATACCGCTGCTCAGACCAAGATTGAAGAAGAGAAGTTAAGAAGTCTTGAGCTTTTTGAAGCACTTGATGCCCTTGTGAGAACAGCCCTTCCGATCTGGCGACGGGCACTTCGGATTGTGCAGGATGAACGAAAGAAGGATGAGGAGAAACTTCTTGACAGGCTTATTCAGGAAGCTGTGCTCCAGCATTATGCAGACCCGGAGATCCCGAAACTGATCAGATCCACAACTGGTGAGATCTTCAGATCCATTGAAAATGAATCCATTCCTCTCAAAAACTCGTTTGAAAAGTCACTGTTTGTGAGTGCTGAAACATATATGGATCAGATGACCTGTGCTATTGCATCCTGGCACATGGTTGAAGAGAAGTGTCAGCATGATAAGGATGTAATCGCTTCTCATCCGGCTGCCGGGACTCATGTTTCATTCGAGACAGCTATCCTCGACCTTGAACGTGAGATAAAACACGGAGACGATGAGGTAGGGAAACTTGAAGGTCGTATCCATCATCTTGAACGAGAAAAGGAGAAGGCAATGGTAATTATCCGGGATGAGATGAAAGAGTTATCCGGAGGAGAAATAAAGGTAGCCGGGCTCTCGGGTGGTGAAGAGTGAGCCGGCCAGAACGCAGCCTGTCAGTAGAGAATGGGCGTGTGGACTGTCTC
>QKDV01000136.1 GCA_003251955.1 Methanospirillum hungatei | reverse complement strand
TTTGCAGGTTTATTTGAATCTTTATAGGTGAGGTATCCCTGGAAATACTGGTAATACTGTCAGACCCGGGTTTGGTCCGGATAAATTCTGCTGGGTGATAGGTAGGAAACACGGAAGACTGTGGCACATGAGTGATGGGTGTGAACAGCCAGATTTTTTGCTAAAAATTGAATCCGTTACCTGAACAAGTAAGAAGGAAGAATATTTTCTTGTCAATAAGTGTCAGTTCTCTCGTACTTTGAAGACCTGAAATGTCTTCATGATATTGACCTATTCCCCGGAAATACCCACCAGCACATGCCGGTTCCTGGGCCCATCAAACTCACAGAAATATATCCCCTGCCAGGTTCCAAGTACCAGATGTCCATCGATAACAGGCACCATAAGAGAAAATCCCATCAGTGATGCCTTGATATGAGCATCTGAATTCCCCTCAGCGTGGCGGTAATCCCCGTGTAACGGCACGAGGTGGGAAAGACCGGCAAGGATATCCCGTGTAACATCAGGATCTGCATTCTCATTGATGGTCAGGCCGGCCGTGGTGTGTGGCATGTACACATTGCAGGTTCCGTTCAGTACACCTGATCTCTTCAGTTCATCTGAAATCCTGCTTGTAATATCGATGAACTCTGACCTTGAACCAGTTTTAACTTCAATCTTTGTCCACTTCATATAATTACCAGATCTGCCTTCAATCCTATGAGAACAGGTATGCACTTTATACCAATGAAAATATATGGTGTAATCCCGAATACCAACATAATGCATCTTTCAGGAATTCCGATGAACAGAATATTTGCAGTGCTTCTGATAATCGCATGTACCATCCTTCTCTCCGTAATATCAGGGTGTGCTGACGATTCAGGAACAGAACCCGTTGATGTAACGCAGGATCTAAACTTTTCACCGGTTTCATTTGCTGACACACCGGTCCAGTATGTCGATGTTAGTGGCGTTACCCTTGGGTATCGGGAATTTGGATCCGGTGAACCTATCCTGATGATTCCCGGGTTAGGTGCCACGATAGACGACAACTGGAATGAGACGTTTATCGGCATCCTTGCCTCAAAATACCATGTTTATACATATGACCACAGGGGGATGGGATATAGCAGTGATTCCAATGTCACTCATACGATTCCCATGTATGCTGACGATGCTGCTGCACTGATTTCTGCCCTTGGTTATGAGAGTATGCATGTGTATGGAACATCCATGGGTTCATCCGTCTCACAGCAACTGGTTATCGATCACCCGGACCGCGTGAATAAACTGATTCTCGACTCCAATACATACAGTATCAGGTTACCTGAGACCGAGTATCTGTTTGGAACCATCGAAGAGGCCGCCGGTAATTCTTCCGAACCCCTTGGTATTCGGGAGGAAGCAGAGGCAAATCTCATGTGGAACGGATCCTATACTGACCTGTCCGGAATTGACAAGGATGTCATGCTGGTTGTAGGAACTGAAGATACCTTAACTCCTGACTCCATTTCAGTTCAGATGGCCGGTCAGATCAACGGATCGTGGCTTGTACGGTTTAAGGGCATCCCGCATGTCGGAAGTCATTATATACCTGATCAGTATGGAGAATCTGCACTCGTATTCCTGGAGATGAACCAGTCACCGGTCTGAACATCAGGGCCCGGTGATTTAAAAACCATTTTTTTATGTAGAATGATCATCTGGTACAGGGAGTGTACACACGAAAATAACTCCCTGAGATTGATCTTGAGGGAATCGTAGGCAATTTCCTGCTATTTCTGGTTAAGCATCACACCTGTCTGACAGGACTTTAGAACTCTCTTTTTCGATCTCCTTAACCACTTTCCCGACAACATTCTCGAAATTTTTATTTGAACAATCGATAGTAATATCTGCGTAACTTTCGTACAACGGAATTCTCTGGTTATACATATCACGGAGGCTCTGCCCGGGAATTAAAACAATCCCCCGTGTTTTGATGTTTTTTAATCGTTTACTCATCTCTCTGAATGAGATCTTAAGGTACACAACAATGGAGTCTGATCTCAGGTGATTCATGGCATCATGGCTGTACACAACACTTCCCCCCGTCGCGATGATCGCATTTGAAGCACTCAGCCCGAGTATACTCTGTTCTTCGATCTCCATGAATTTCTCCGGGCCATCTTCATTGAGAATTGCCTGGAGAAGGCAACCGGTGTTCTCCTGGATTATGATATCAGTATCAATGAAGTTCATTCCAAGTGACTTCGCGAGAATGACTCCTATGGTGCTCTTCCCGGCACTTGGCAGACCGATAAGAACGATATTTTTCATGCTAATTATACTCATCTCGTCTGTTCAAATGAGGTACCTCTAGTACTCTTTACCCAAACACTCATGTAATCTATTGATTGTATGAATGATTCCCTGTCTGTCAGTTATCTGCCCTATACAAAAAAACGCAGAACTATTTTGTCATGACTGAATAGAATGGGCTGAAAAATATAAACTATCAGAAATATTCACTCATTAGACATAAATTGAAGGCAATCATGGCTTATTGACAGCGGTTTTTTCAATGCTTATATATGTACATGAAATGAATCAGGAAGTATGATCGGGTACAAGATATTACCCCTCTTTCTCCTTGTCCTGTTGATATGCATACCGTCAGCATATGGATGCACAACCTTTGTGGTAACAGGTGATGCCTCTGAAGACGGATCCGTCTTTGTCGGACATTCAAATGACGGATTAGGTTCTGGTCTGGTATACAACCGGATACGTGAGGACATGGTCTCGTTCCGCCACATACCTGCAAAAGATCACCCTGAAACGGCAACGCGACAGGTCATCTATGATCCAAACAGCGGGGGAGAGTTTCTCGGCGATGCTCCGTCAAATGACACACAGAGCATTGTGCTCGGAGAGATCCCTGAAGTAAACCATACCTACGCTTACATCACCGGAAGTTACGGGATGATAAACGAGCACCAGCTGATGAGCGGGGAATGCACGGATTATGCAAAGATCCACCCGGGAGCAGAGAAAGGAAAACGTATCTTTTACAGTTCCGAACTCTCGAACATTGCCCTCGAGCGCTGCACAAAAGCGAAGGAGGCTGTGATGCTTATCGGTGAACTCATTGATACATACGGGTATTACGGAACCGGAGAGACACTCATCTTTGCAGATCCCTCAGATGCCTGGGTTATCGAGATGTGCGGTGGAACTCCTGACGGGACCGGTGGATACTGGGCCGCAGAGCAGATTAAGCAGGGAGAGATCTTTGTAGCCGCCAACGAGTTCAGGATTCGTGATCTATCAGCAGATAATCCCGGCCAGATCTACTCCGGGAACCTTAAAGAAGATGCAGAAAAGATGGGATGGTTGAACCTTTCAGACGGTTTCCTTGACTGGGCAAAGACCTTTGGCATCGGTGAGTACTCACATCCCTACTACTCGCAGGCACGGGTCTGGAGAATATTTGACCGCCTTGCCCCATCTCTAGGCCTCTCCCCGTATATTGAGGGACCGTTTTCCAAAGCATATCCATTCTCTATCAAACCCGACACCCCGGTAAACCTCACCAATGCCCTTTCTATATACCGTGATCATTATGAAGGAACGGTATTTGACCTGACAGCAACTCCGGCAGGAGGTCCGTTTGGAGATCCATACCGGGTATGGGGTCAGTTTGATTCCCACGATGCTCCTTATGAAGGAGAGTTAAAACCAGGTTCCTGGTCACGTCCGATCTCAACCGATCCATGCGGGTACTCGTATGTCTGTCAGGGAAGATCCACGCTTCCCGATCCTATCGGTGGAGTTTGCTGGCTTGGTCTCTCGTCCCCGTCCGAGACCTGTTATGTCCCGTTCTATGCAGGTATCTCCCATCTCCCCTTGCCATACACCCATGGCTCTCACTGGGAATTTGATCTGAATACTGCATTCTGGCCATATGAACTGCTACAGAACTATGCACGGCTTATGTACAGTTACATGAGTCCGGATATCAAGGCGGAACAGGATCGCATAGAAGGTAAAGAAATTGCAACCCAGTCTGAAATTGAGGCAGAAGCACTTGCTCGCTATAACACAGACGAAAGTTCAGCCCGCGAGTATCTGACTGCATATACCAATGAAACCGCCATAAACGCGTTAGAAGACTGGAAAGCGCTTATGGGCAGGATGATCGTAACATACAGGAACGGGAATTATAACGATGTACAGAACCGCACGATCTCAAACATCGGATATCCTGACTGGTGGTATGAGTATGCCAGGTATCAGTACGGGCCACGTGTGTATGATATGGAAGGGTTGAGAGAAACACCGGATGTCAAATATGTGGGTGAAGTGGCAAATATCACCGGTGATCCGATAACCTACATCAGGGAATATCAGACGTGAATTTCCCTTTTCCCTCGTTTTTTATGATAATGTTTGATGCAGAATTTCTTTTTTTCTCAAGCCTGATATCCTCACTACCCAGATAAGATTTTTAAAAATTCAGGTTCCTTATACTCGTACTCATATGGATACTACCTGATGTCATCAGAAGAGATCCAGCCCTTGTAATAATAAACCCACTCCTGGACAGCGGAATGAGCGAAGATATAAGTCCGATTATTGTTGAAGGTCAGAGAAGATTTCCACCTCTGGCCGATCAAATTCCCGAGATCATCTGGGTAACTGATAAGGATGCAAACATTACCCATGTATCTCCTTCAATTACGACCCTTCTGGGATATACTCTGGATGAAGTAATCGGAAGGCCATTCATGGAATTTATCACTCCCGATTCGATTCAGATATTACATGACTATCACGAGAAATTCATCGATATCATTGAGAAAGGCGGGAAGTATTCTGGTAGTTCGACATTTCAGATCGGGATGTATTGCAGTGATAAAGCAACCATCGGAATGGAGATCCTCATTGACCTGATATATGATACCTCCCTCAGGTTCAATGGAGTAGTCTACGTCACCAGGGATATCAGAAAGAGGATTGAGGCAGAAGAGGCACTCCTTGATAGTGAACAGAAGTTCCGCTCTTTTGTTGAGAATGCAAATGAGGTTCTCTATTCTCTCTCTCCTGATGGTCATTTCATGTATGTATCACCGAAAATTACTGATCTGTTGGGATATAATCCGAATGAGATCATTGGCAAGAGTGCGTCAATAATACTTCATCCTGATGAATACCGAAAGAACCATGATTTTTTTGTAAAAGCACTCACAATCGGGGCTAATTTAACCGGGAACGAGTACAAGATAAGGCACAAGGATGGTTCCTGGAGATGGCACACCCAGAGTATAACCCCTATCTACAACGAAAATGGAGATTTAATCAGAATTGATGGGATCAGTCATGATATCTCGAGACTGAAAGAGACAGAGGATGCACTCCGGCAGAGTGAGGAGAAGTTCCGCTCGTTTGTTGAGAATGCAAATGATATTGTATTCTCTCTCTCACCGGATGGATCGACGACCTACGTCTCTCCAAACTGGACTGATATCCTTGGGCATGATACATCCGAGATTATAGGAAAGCCTGTCAGGCACATTCATCCCGAAGATCTTCCCCGCTTTCGTAAATTCTTCGATAATGCTTTGAAAACAGGGAAAAAAGCAAGTGGGATAGAGTATCGGATCCATCACAAGGATGGCTCCTGGCAGTGGCATACCCAGAATATTTCTCCGATCTGTGACTCTGAAGGGAACGTGATCTCTGTTGAAGGGATATGTCATGATATCACTGAACGCAAAAAAACGGAAGAAGCCCTCCGGCAGGCATATAACCAGTTAAACCTCCTCTCGAGCATCACCAGACATGACATCCTCAATAAAATCGCGATAATCCGTGGAAACCTTGCGTTAGTTGGGATGGAATGCAAAGAGCCGGAAGTTCTGGAGTATCTCAGGATTATGAAAGAAGCCACGAGTGAGGTACAGAAACAGATAGAGTTTACAAGGATCTACCAGGATATCGGCTCTCATGATCCGCAGTGGATAGAACTTATTACCGTCATACCATCCTCCAATCTCTCAATAACCATCAATCCGGATGATATGTATGGCATCTTTATCTTTTCAGACCCGATGCTCGAGAAGGTCTTCTTCAACCTTTTTGACAATTCTGTCAAGCACGGTCAGGAGGTCACAACCATAACTCTCTCAATCAACGAGTCCGAAAAAAACCTTGTAATTGTCTGGGCTGATAACAACGGGCTTGGAATTCCGGATGAAGAGAAGGAACTCATCTTCAACCGTGGGTTTGGTAAAAATACCGGACTCGGGTTATTTCTCATACGTGAGATTCTTTCACTTACCGGAATTTCCATTCGTGAATCCGGTGTACCGGGATCAGGTGCAAGATTCGAGATAACGGTGCCAAAAACCGGATGGAGAAAGACCTGATATTAAGGGTTGAGGGTGGTGATTAAGCGACCTTAATTTGAAAAAATTTGTTCTGTCCGATTGAAAAAGAGATCAATTTTTTCAGATGGTCTGATATTACTGATGTTACCTTTTTACTGGCCCATATCTCTGAGCATTCTCGGGATATCGAGCCATATGATGAGATCAGCCTTGTCTGAATCCTTGTCAGCCTGTCTATGTCTGATAATTCCTAGAATATAAGACACATCATCCTTATCGCAGGTTTTCTGATCAATCTGCGATGTTGTTATCGACATAACTGTTGTTACATCATCAACAAGAATTCCTGTCTTTCCTTTGGTAACTGAACTGTCAATTACAATAATCCGTGATTGTTCAAGATTTCCCTTTCTTGATGGTATTCCCATCTTCTCTTTAAGATCAATTATTGTAGTAATCTCTCCTCTCAGATCAATTATTCCTTTTATATATCTGGCACTCCCGGGAAGTGGGGTGATTTTAGTGTATTCCACAATCTCTTTTACATCAAAAAGATTGATTGCGAACTGGTCATCTCCGAGGATAAACTCGACGACCTGGATCTCATCATCAACTCCATAATGAGATTGATGAGATGGATCCGATACTGGAGATTCGATTTCTCCCATGTTATCAGGAAACCTTGAATTTTGTCATTTCACCGGAGATATTCTCCACAATACGAACAACACCGTTCATGATTCTGCCAATCTCATCAATAGATGCACTCGCCTCTTCTGTCGCAGCTGCAGCATCTCCTGCCTCTCGTGAGGTATTCTGCACGAGGTTTGCAACCTCCTGGATACTTGCGGTGACCTCTTCTACCGACGCAGCCTGTTCTTCTGATGCAGAAGCAACATCAACAATACTCAGGTTAATCTCCTCAATGGTTTCTGCTATCTTATTAAACGCAGCAAGTGTCTGTTCTAATGCTGAACTCCCCTCATTTACAGCAGTTGTTGATTTTCCCATGGCCTCTGTGGCCTGATTTGCTTTAGTTTGGAGTGTTGCAATCATATCAGCGATATTTTCTGCAGATTTTCTTGAATCCTGGGCAAGTGATTTGACTTCTGCTGCTACAACAGCAAACCCTCTTCCCGCTTCACCGGCCCGTGCAGCTTCAATTGCTGCATTGAGTGCGAGTAAATTGGTCTGGTTTGCAATGTCTGATATCAGTCTGACAATCTTTCCGATCTCTTCCATCTGCGAATTTATTCCATTTACAATGGTGTCAACCTCATTAGCTGAAGTTGTTATATCAGTCATCGCTTTCTCAGACTGTCTTGCAAGATTGATACCTCCCTTAGCAAGTGAGTTAGTCTCATCAGAAGCTGCAGATACTGACTCAGTTTTTTGTGATACTGCTGCTACTGTCTCGTTGAGATCCTCCATAGCTTTTAACACCTGAATGATCCCATCTCCTCCCTGATCAGCATTCTGACTTACTTTTCCGGCGTTGGCTGCGATCTGGTGTGCTCCGGCTAAAACTTCCTCAATACTTGCATTTGCCTCTTCTGCACTCGAAGCAAGGTCATTAATACTCTTATTTATCAGGGATATTGCTTCTGAAACCTGAATCCCAATATTATTCAGTTCTTTTTTGAACTGTATCCAGTCACCTTTGATCTCGATTTCAGGATCAAATTGTGCAGTAAAGTTATAATTTGCATAATTTTCGGCAACCTTCATAGTTTCTACGATTGGAATATTAATAGAATCCAGAGTTTTGTTGAATCCCTCGATAATCGCACGATAGTCACCTTGATGAACAGAAGGATCAGATCTGAACTTCAAATCTCCTGCTATTGCTGCATTGGCGATGGCATTCGTATCTCCAACAAGCTGAGTGATAGCGTTTCTGGCTGTATCGATTGCCTGACCTATCTTTGTGAACTCTTCTTTTGCAGATCTTGAGTACTCATCAGCCTCAAGGATATTCACTTTGAAGTTGGTGTCTCCTTTTGCAAGAGAACTGATGTTACCCTGAACATTCTCGACAGATCTGTTAAGGTACTGCACTAATGATCGGATTTCCGTCATATCAGAGAATATCTCAATAAATCGAATTATTGTTCCTTTCTGGTCCTGAATCGGAATGTACACGTAATCCAGATGTTTCATCCCTGCTGGTAAATCGGCGATTAATCTTCCTCTTGCGGGTTGTTTTGTTTGCAGTACATCCTTTGCTGTTTGACCCTCTCTTTCA